>JAGLDA010000099.1 GCA_023145955.1 Bacteroidales bacterium | reverse complement strand
CTTTCTGAAGTTTCAGTAAGCCCACATAATAATAAGAGTAATTTTTTCTTACATTATGGTGATTTAACGGATTCTAGCAATCTTAATAGATTAATAGAAAGAATAAAGCCTGACGAAATTTATAACCTTGCAGCCCAATCGCATGTTCATGTTTCTTTTGAAGTGCCTGAATATACTGCCGAGGTGGATGCCGTTGGAACGTTAAGAATTCTTGATGCAATAAAAGAAAGTGGAATAAAAACAAAATTTTATCAAGCATCTACTAGCGAATTATATGGTAAGGTGCAGGAAATTCCTCAGAGCGAAACTACTCCTTTCTACCCTCGTTCGCCTTATGCTGTGGCAAAGCTTTATTCATATTGGATAGTGAAAAATTATAGAGAGGCCTACGATTTGTTTGCTTGTAATGGTATACTTTTTAATCATGAGTCTCCACGTAGAGGTGAGACTTTTGTAACGCGAAAAATTACCACTGCCATCGCCAAGATAGTAAATGGTAAACAAAAGAAACTTTACCTAGGAAATATAGATGCCAAGCGAGATTGGGGTTATGCCAAAGACTATGTGGAGGCAATGTGGCTAATGCTTCAACAGGACAAGCCCGATGATTTTGTGATAGCCACAGGCGTTACTTCTACAATTAGGAGTTTTGTTGAGAAATCCTTTAAATATGTAAATATTGATATTGAGTGGCATGGTGAAGGCGTGGACGAAAAAGGAATTGATAAAAAAACTGGTGAGATATTAGTAGAAATTGATCCATTTTATTTTAGACCAACAGAGGTTGAAATACTTATTGGTGATGGAGCCAAAGCCGAAAAAGAATTAGGTTGGAAAGCAAAAACTCAGATTGATGAGCTGATAAATATTATGATGAAGTCAGACATGGAAAAAATAGGCAATTTATGATACCCATAGCAAAGGCCTGCCTCGATGGTAATGAAAAAAAGTATCTTCAGGAATGTGTAGATACAGAGTGGATTTCGTCTGCGGGGAAGTTTGTGGATCAGTTTGAGAGCCTGAATGCAGAGTTTTATAAAACCAAATATGCTGTTGCGGTTTCTAATGGAACAGTAGCTATACATTTGGCTTTATTGGCTTTGGGAATAAAAGCAGGTGATGAGGTAATAGTGCCAGACTTTACTTTTGCTGCCACGGCAAACGCTGTTTTGTATATTGGTGCAAAGCCTATTCTTTGTGATGTAAAAGCTGATACTTGGAATATAGATATTAATAAATGTAAGAGTTTAATTTCTGATAAAACTAGGGCAATTATTCCTGTACATGTATATGGGCAGGCTTGCGATATGGATGAGATTATGACTTTCGCTAAAGAGAATAGTCTTTTCGTTATTGAAGATTGTGCTGAGGCTCATGGCGCTGAATATAAAGGGCAAAAAGTGGGTTCTTTTGGCGATATTGCGTGTTTTTCTTTCTTCGGAAATAAAATTATTACTACTGGCGAAGGTGGTATTTGTACTACAAATTCATATAAGCTTAATGAGAAAATGAGAGTGCTACGCGATCATGGTATGAATAAGCAAAAGCGATATTTTCATGATGAGGTGGGCTATAATTATAGAATGACCAATATGCAAGCAGCAGTGGGAGTTGCGCAAATGGAAAATGTAAATATTATTCTTAAGAAAAGAAAAGAAATTGAAGCTGCTTATTCCAGAATTTTAAAAAAATCTGAGCATATTGAGTTGCGAAAGAAAGATGATGGAAAGGTAAACTGGCTATATTCTTTTTTGGTAAAAAATGCCAATTTAGAAACTATTACAGAAATACAACAGGAACTTAAGAAAGAAGGAATTGATTCAAGACCATTTTTCTTTCCCATGCATACAATGCCACCATATAAAGATTTAAAGAAAACAGATTTAGAAAACTCAATATCTATTGCATCAAGGGGATTAAGCCTTCCTACATATAACCAAATTGAGATTAAAACTGTGGAGCATATTGCTAAAACAGTGGTGTCAATAATTGAAAAGCTAGTTTAATGCGAGTATTAGGAATTATTCCAGCACGATGTGGTAGCAAAAGAGTTGTTGATAAAAATATTAAAGCTCTAAATGGAAAACCATTAATAGAGTATACCATTAATGCAGCTAAAGATTCTAATTTGCTTGATAGAGTGATTGTTTCTACCGATTGCGAAACAATTGCGAAAGTATGTAGGACTATTGGAGCAGAAGTGCCTTTTTTACGCCCTGCTGATATTGCAAATGATAGCGCTGCAGATAAAGCATATCTATTACATGCCATAGAATATTTGGAAAAAACAGAAGGATATACTGCTGATGCGGTGATGATACTGCGCCCTACTTCTCCTTTCAAAACGGCTAATATTATTGATGAGGTTATAGAATTATTGCAAAATACAAATGCCGATTCTGTTCGTACAATGACCAAATCAGAAGGTGTTTTTCACCCTTATTGGATGTATAAAAAAACTGATGGCAATAAAGCCATAGCTTTCTCAGAGGAAGCTAAGGATGGAAAATATTATCAGAGTCAACTTCTGCCAGATGTATATCGGTTAAATGGTGTTGTTGATGCCATTAAAGTAGAAGTTTTAAAATCATCGGAAACCCTTTATGGCAACGATATGAGAATTGTGGAGGTTGATGAGGAATTTGCATTAGATATAGATACAGAGCTAGATTTTAAGATTGCTGATTTTTTGATGAGGGCTTATCTTAAGAAATAATTTAATGATTATAGTAGAAAAAATTAAGAATTTATTTTCATCCAAATTGATAAAACATTCATTTGTTTTTGTTTTTGCGGATTTTGTAAATAAATCTATACCATTCTTACTACTTCCAATATTAACACACTATCTTACTCCTGCCGATTATGGAGTTATAGCTTCTTTTAATTCGCTAATAGCAGTATTAGCAGTGTTTATTGGCCTGAGCGTACAGGGAGCTGTAAATGTAAATTATTATAAACTTAGCAAAGATGATTTAGGAAAGTTTATTGGTAATGTGGTTCTTATATTAATTTCAAGTACCATTATTACAAGTCTTATAGTTTATATTTTTAGATTCCAACTACAAGAGTATCTACAATTTCCCTGGCATTGGTTTTTTGCCGCAGTGGTTATGTCTTTGGGCTCTTTCTTGGTAACGATAAACCTCACATTATGGATAGCTGAGCAGCAGCCAAAGAAATATGGTGCTTTTAATATCCTTGATACTCTTTTGAAACTAAGCATGTCGCTCTATTT
>JAGLDA010000098.1 GCA_023145955.1 Bacteroidales bacterium | reverse complement strand
TTTACAGGAAATTCCAATACTGGTTTAAGATAATGAAGTTCATGCTCGCTCTTGAACCTTTCCTCACCACCGCCAGTTATATTTAGCATTATAATAGCATCTTTATCGATACTACCATCATTTGCTGATGCAATTAATGTTGCTGCAGCCACTGCCGAAGCAGGGTGTATATCATTACCTTCTGTTTTTAAGAATAATTCACCAGCCTTTTTAAGCTCCTCATTAGTAGCAAGTAATACTTCGCCACCAGCATCTTTCATTGCATCATATAGGCCGCCAATAATTGGGTATGGAGGTTTTCTGTTGGAGAGAACTTTTGCTGTTATTTCTTCAACTTCTTTACGAGCAGTATCGTCATCCATAGGTAATATTGCTCTTGAATCGGCATACCAAGCATCATGAATTGGTACAAAAGGTTTGTTTTGTGAAATCATAAGTTTCATTTTATTATTTCCAAAACGTCCATCTTCAATCAATCGTAAGTTGGCTTCCCAGGCTGCAATTGCACCTGTTCCACTACCTACAGCTTGGAAATAATAATTAGGGATTTTACCAATATGTGTAACAGCAGATAGGGTAGTAGTTGCCATTCCATCACGTCGGGCAACATTTTTTGCGCCTCCCTCAGGGAAGTAATCCTCCATTTCGCAAGCAACATTGCTAAGGTGAATAGCATCAAAATAATCGCCACCACTTTCTGCAACAATAAGCTTTACATTATCTTTTATCGGTTCTTCAAACCAAAGTGCATCAATATTATCTTTTGGCACACATAGCAATAATGGGATGTTGTTGTCAGAACATACTTTAGCAAATGCTCGAGCAGTATTTCCAGCCGATGCAACCACTAATACTCTTTTTTCTTCAGGATTGAGCCTAGCTGCTACTGAATACGATTCTGTTTCTTTAAAAGAGCAGGTGCTCATTTTAATTCCTTTTTCTGGCCAATAGCCACTAAAGGTGATATATAAATTGCTTAACCCTAATTCTTTAGCTAGGCCTTCACTTTTGTATGTAATTGGTGCGTACGAACCTTTTAATCTTCTATCAATAGGTAGCCAATCTTCAAATCGGTATAAGCCTTCGGACAGGTCTCCAACTTCTATTTGCTTTTTATTATAAATAGCCCTTATTAAGGTTGGTTGGTCTTCATTTTCTGCATCAAGGGTCCATCCTTTATCATTAAAAGTATTACCACTGGCAATAGATTTTAAAACGTATTTATTATTCTCCATAAAATATTTTAGTTCTAATTATATATTTATAGCTTGTATTAGTTTTTATAAAAAAAGAGTATCGCTATTTTAAGTTTAGTCTAATTATTAAGAGCAGCCTTTACAAAATCTACAAACAGAGGATGCGGATTAGCAACAGTGCTGCTATATTCTGGGTGAAACTGAACGGCTGTAAACCATGGGTGATCCTCAATTTCAACGATTTCTACCAAATTTGTTTGTGGATTAACTCCTGATACTATCATTCCACTATTAATATATTGTTCGCGGAATTTGTCGTTAAACTCATAGCGATGGCGGTGACGCTCTTTAATATCAATAGTCTTGTATGCATTATGAGCATTACTATTTTCTAATAATTGACAATCGTAAGCACCTAAACGCATTGTTCCACCAAGTTTGTCAATATTCTTTTGCTCTTCCATAAGGTCGATAACGGGGAACTTAGTCCTAGAGTTCATTTCTGAAGAATGTGCCCCTTCAAGGCCCAATACATTTCTACCATATTCTATAACTGCACACTGCATTCCTAAACAGATTCCTAAGAAAGGAATTTTGTTCTCACGAACATATTTTATGGCTTCAATCTTACCTTCTATTCCTCTATTTCCAAAACCTGGAGCAACAAGAACTCCACTTAACTTTTTAAACTCAAATTCAACGTTTTCTTCATTAAGCTTTTCTGAGGAAATCATTTTAATATTCACTTTGCAGTTGTTTTCAGCTCCAGCATGAATAAATGATTCCAGAATAGATTTATAAGAGTCTTTAAGCTCTACATATTTTCCTACTAATCCAATGGTAATTTCGTAACTAGGATTCTTAACACGCTTTAGGAATGACTTCCATACTGTTAAGTTTGTTTTTCTATTATCGTTAATGTCTAGTTTCTTAAGAACCTCCGTATCAAGGCCTTCTTCTTGCATCAATAGTGGTACATTATAAATAGTATCAGTATCAATGCTTTCTATTACCGAAGAAGTTTCTACATTGCAAAATTGTGCAATCTTTGCTCTAATTCCTTTGTTTATAGGATGCTCAGTACGGCATACCAATATATCTGGTTGTACTCCTAGCTGTAGTAGTTGCTTTACACTATGTTGGGTTGGCTTAGTTTTTAATTCGCCTGCTGCTGCTAAATATGGCACTAAGGTAAGGTGAATCACTAGAGCGTGTTTTCCCATTTCCCATTTTAATTGTCGCACAGCTTCCACATACGGAAGAGACTCAATATCTCCTACTGTACCACCAATTTCAGTAATTACAAAATCAAAATTGCTCTCATTACCTAATAATTTGATGCGATTTTTTATTTCATCAGTAATATGAGGAATAATCTGTACAGTTTCGCCAAGGTAATCACCACGACGTTCCTTCTCAATTACATTAGAATATATACGTCCTGTTGTTACATTATTGGCTTGCGTCGTAGGCTGATTAGTGAACCTTTCGTAATGGCCAAGGTCTAAATCTGTCTCTGCTCCATCTACTGTTACATAGCATTCGCCATGCTCATAAGGATTCAGTGTTCCAGGGTCTACATTTATATATGGATCCAATTTCTGAATTGTAACTTTATAACCTCTAGCTTGCAATAGCTTGGCTAGTGATGCCGATATTATACCTTTTCCTAATGATGATGCCACGCCTCCTGTGACAAATATATATCTTGTTTTATCCATAATACCTGAAAATCAGAATGTTAAAATATTTGTAACTAATCAACAAAGATATATTTTTTCTTTGTTCAATATTTATTTTTTTCAGATAACTAAATGAGATTTAATAATAGTGTTTGTTGAAATATTAATACTCAATTTTTACTAAAAATAACCCTTCTGCTGCAGCTGATACACCTGCATTATTACGATTTTTAATTTCAATAATATTTATGAATTCATCTAATGATATTTTGTTAGTACCTACTTCTATCATAGTTCCTACAATGGCTCTTACCATATTTCTTAGGAACCTATCGGCAGAAATTTCGAAAGTAATATGGTTATTTTCTTGTGTCCATTTGGCTTTACTTACATCACAGATGTTAGTTTTTGCATCAGCATGTAGTTTGGCAAAACTTGTGAAATCTGAATATTCACAAAGAATTTGCCCTGCTTTATTCATTTTATCGATATCTAATTTGCCTAATCTTAACCAACTAGTTTCTACTATAAATGGATCTTTTGCTGTGCTAATAAAATATTTATAGCTTCGTTTTTTTGCATCAAACCTTGCATGTGCATCATCGGCTACTTTATAAATATCATGTATGGCAATATCTTTTGGTAGTAAGGAGTTTAGTTTATAAATTAGTAAAGGTATATCGTTGGCAAATTTAGAATTATCCATATCAAAATGTGCAATATAGTTCTTTGCATGTACGCCAGTATCAGTGCGTCCAGCTCCTATAATATTGGTTTTTATTTGCAAAACAGTGCTAAGAGCAGTTTCCAACTTCTCCTGTACACTCATTGCATTTGGCTGGTATTGCCATCCGTGGTACTTTGTTCCTAAATATGATAAACGTATAAAAAATCTCATAACTTTTTATTAATTATTAGTGTTTTATTATCAGCCTTCGATAATATTTCATCTTCTCTTTTCAATCGAATAATAAAATCACCCATCCAATTACTATCGGGTCTGACTAATTCCTAATTCTCAGCATTCGGTAATCAATATTATACCTTTTAATCTTGAACCATTAAAAATTAATCATTAACTATTCCAGCATTTCTATAAGTATTTTCTAAATTTTGAAGTAGTTGTTTGCTTGGTTTCTCAGAATTGTCAATGGCTTTCTCAAAAAAGAAAATTGATTTTTGTAAATTTCCTTTTATTCCATTCAAAACACCAAGGTTTTCGCAAATACTTGCATTTATTGGTTCTATTTCATATCCTTTTAATAAATATAACTCTGATAACTGCATGTCGTTTAGATACCTACCATATATTTCACCCAATTTATTATAAGCCTCAGCATATTTGCTGTCATTTTTTATCAAATTTATTAGAATAAGTATAGAAGTGTCCATATTATTCATGTGCAAGTAGTTGTCAGCGATATAATATTGTGAATTGCTATTTGCACTATACTCTTTCTCGTAATACTCTAATATGGTATTTGATAAATTATATTTTTGTTCTTGATGTGTTTTAATCCCCAGTGCAAGAATATTTGTTTTTGAATCTTTTGTTTCTCCCAACTCAACGCTATGAATATAATTCGCAAAGGATTTGGTATACTCACCCTTTACAAAATATACATTTCCCAATAAAGTATATGCCTGAGTATATTTAGGATAAATTTTTATGCCTTTTTTAAGATATGTTTCGGCATCACGAAGTAGAATTTCTTTCTCGCTTTTATTATTTGTGTTTTTTGCTTTTTCGTAGCTTTTGCCACCAGCTGATACATTACATTTTGCTGAGTTTGCCGATACCTTTACATCTGTAGTAAAAAGTGTATAATCGTCTTGCCAAGCATAATTGCGCGAAATTGTTATTAGTGAAAATAGGCTAATTAAAGGTATGGCTATGGCAAAACTTACAAACTGCGGCTGATTAGCTCTTTTGGATGCATAAAGTATAAAATAAGCCATTATAATTGCCAAACCAATATCAGCAATAAAGATAAAACGCTCATTCATGAAAGCACCAATACTAACAAATAGATTTGATGAAATACTAAATACAAAAATGAAAAATAGCCAGCCAAAAGCTACGTAATTAGAGTATTGTCCGTTAAAAATTATGTTATATAATTTCCATAGCGACCATAATGTTGTAGATACAAATAGTACTAAGGTAGTAATTACCACTGTGTTTCCCCAATTCGTGATACCAATTGTGTATGGATAATAATCGTGAGTTAGATTATGAGGGAATATGTATAATTCAATATAATGCCACCATGTGTATATAATTGTAGCATATTTTTCTCCTATTGTAGCTTCCAAAAATGGATTGTTTAGTAACTCCGTAACGTCTATAGACCTTGGTATTCCAACAAAATATATTCTTAATACGAAATATGTAATTATACTAAAAGCAAGCGTGCCTATTATGGCTAATAACTCCTTTCTTTCGAAACGCCTAAAGAAAAGAATTGAAAGTGGAATTACACCTAAAAAAGTAAGGCTAGTTTCTTTTGATAGAGTTCCTAAAAACAAACTTATAAAAATAATTGCTAAGTATTTTAGTTTTTCGGTATCATAATATTTTAATGAATAAAATAATGCAATAAAGCTAAATAATAATGATAATATTAAGTCTAAGCTTTTAATATTAGCCACCACCTCGGTATTTAAAGGGTGAGCAGTAGCAATAAGTGTTGTAATAAAAGCAAGACTATGCCATTGTATTTTAGTTGTATTGAAAAGTTTAAGTAAACTTAGGTAAACAAGCACCATTGCCAGGGCAAATAATAGAGTGTTTTGAATATGCCATAGGCTAGGCGATAAGCCAAATAATGAATACTCGATATTAAAAATCACCTGCGAAAGTGGTCGGTATCTGCCACCAGAGAGCAGATGTTTGCCTTCGCCAAGAAAACCAGCAAAAGCATCAGTTGTAAATATCTTATAAATACCTTCAATGCCTCCTTTTGTGAATTTATTGTCAGTAATCATCATGGTATCATCAGAAGCAAAATCAAAATCCCATGTATTTACATATAATAATACACCAAAGCTAAAGATTATTATAATCTGTAATAATTTGATATTTAGAGCTTTTATTGGCATTAATTCTTGCTATTAGTTTAATAAATGATAAAGGTAAAAATAATAAAAATATGGATAGATATTAAGCCTTATTCGTTAATTAAGCGTCGGGTACAAACTTTTGCTTACGGCAAAATGGGCGAACTTATAGAAAATATTCATACCTTTGTAGTGCCTGGTGGTAACCCTTATACTTTTAAAATGGAGTGGCAATACGATAGTTGGAACAGAATAAAGGATATATCATATCCTGATGGAGAAGTTGTATATTATAATTATAACACTGCAGGGGCATTAATATCAATGAATGGAGATAAAGGTAATGAACATTTTGATTATGTTAGTGGAATAAGTTACGATAAATTTGGTAGCCGAGTTAGGCTTGATAATGGAAATGGAATTTCTACTAGATATACTTATGATGCGACAACTAGGCGACTAGCGAATTTAAAATCTTTTGATGTAAATAGTAATCTTATGCAGGATATTGATTATATATATAATGATATTGGCAATATAACAACCGTATCCAACTCTGCTATTTCAGTAGGTGGTAGTGGCATGGGAGGCGAATATTATTATTCATATGTTTATGATAATTTATCACGATTAATAAATTCATCAGGTAATTTCACTGACTCTCAAAATTCTAATTATACTTATAATCTTAACATGCAATACTCTGCATCTGGAAATATTACACAAAAACAGACGGATGCAACAACTCTTATTGGCGGTGTAATACAGAGTGTTAACTATACTAATGATTATACCTATAATACATCACAACCTCATGCTGTAGTAGGAATAAATAATACACATATTATGAGATGGGATGCCAATGGCAATATGACGAATCTTAGTAATTCTGAGACAAGGCTAAGCCGAGGAATGTGTTGGGATGAAGAAAACCGTTTAGCAATAGTACGTGATAATGATAGTCATTTAAGTCATTACATATATAATGCAGGAGGCGAGCGAGTATGGAAACTCACGGGAGCAATAGAGCGCATGAGTATAAATGGCGATGATTTTATAGATCAAGCTATTTTAGATAAAACTCTATATACAAATCCATATATGGTTTTAACAGAAAGAGAATATACTAAACATTATTATATTGAAAGCCAAAGAGTAACCTCTAAAATAGGTGGTGGAATGCAAAATAATCTAGTTGACCCTATGAATGGCACATTAACACCTATTGAGGGCACTATAATGGGTCTAGCCGAGGAGTTACAAGGTAACTTATTAAGCTATTCATGTTCTGATGGCATTGAAATAGAAATAGATGCACAATTCCGAAATATGGATATGCTAATGCAACAAGACAATAATGAAGATGAACAGTTCTTCTACCATAGCGACCACTTAGGCTCTAGCTCATGGATTACTGATGCAGATGGTTATGTAAATCAGCACCTACAATATATGCCT
>JAGLDA010000097.1 GCA_023145955.1 Bacteroidales bacterium | reverse complement strand
CCTGATAAGGGGATTTATTCATCTTATTTACTGCGCATGAACTATATAGAGGTGCCTATTTCGTATCGTTATATGTTTTTTAAGAATATGGGAATAGAGTCTGGACTTAAGTTTGCTTATTTAATTAATGCTCGCGAGTTTGATGAGAATGGTGAGATTCCTTCAGAGGCAGAAAAACCTGGTTTTAATAAGTTTGATGTTTCGGCATTTATTGGTCTTACTTATAAAATAAATAAGAAATGGGGTTTTGTTATTAGATATGCGTACTCAATTAAAAGTTTTCGTCCTAAGCCTGATAACCCATATACCAATTATAGAGATGGGCAATTTAATGAAACTATTTGTACAGCATTCCAATATAATTTTTAGCATAAACAATGGCAAAAAAGAAAAAATATTATGTAGTATGGCAGGGGAAAGAACCCGGTATTTATACTAAATGGGAAGACTGCAAAAAACAGATTGAAGGCGTAAGTGCTCCAATTTTTAAGAGTTTTAAAAACCCAGAAATTGCAAAAAAAGCATTCCTTGATGCTCCAGACAAATATATTGGGCAAAATTATATTGAGCCAACGATGCTTGGTAGCCTTAAGAAATCTAAAGTTGGTACGCCAATTTTTAAATCTCTAAGTGTTGATGCTGCCTGTAGTGGCAACCCTGGAGTTATGGAATATAAAGGGGTAGATACAAATACAAAGAAAGAGATATTTCACCTTGGGCCTTTTCCAAAAGGAACTGTTAATATTGGAGAATTTCTGGCATTAGTGCATGGCTTAGCTTATCTTAATAGTATAAAAAGTGTTGTGCCAGTATATACCGATTCTATTACTGCAATGGCTTGGGTAAGAAAAAAAGCTACTAATACAAACCTTGCTCGTACTGCCGAAACTGAAGAACTTTTTAAGCTTGTAGATAGAGCTTTAATATGGATAAAGAATAATTCATGGGATAACAAAATTCTTAAATGGGAAACTGAATTCTGGGGCGAGATTCCTGCAGATTTTGGTAGGAAGTAAAGCTAATTATTTATGCGTACATTTTTACTGTTTGTAATATATATATTCTTGTGTAGTAATACCTATGCGCAACGAATATTTGAAAATGCGGATAAAGATAATTTCCCATATTCAAAATGGACTTCCGAAGAATTGCTGAAAAGCAATACGGCAAAAGAGGTGGATTACTTATCAGATATCGAAAAAGATATAATATGGTATGCAAATTTGGTAAGGATTAATCCTAAATTATTTACAGAAACAGTGCTTGAAGAATATGTTGTAGCAAATGATTTGCACAAAAGTAAGTATGTGAAATCACTACGGCGTACATTAAAATATCAAAAGGAACTATCAATTTTTCAGCCCAATAAGAAACTGTATGATTTGGCTTTAGCACATGCCAAGTGGAGTGGTAATAAAGGAAGTATTGGGCATCAAAAATTTAATCAGCGTAGTGATAAATCTGGTTTCGATTTTTTTAGAGAGAATTGCCAATATGGGTACAATAATGCGTTAGATATTTTTATGGATTTATTAATAGATATTGATATTTCTGATTTGGGACATCGAGAAAACTTTCTTTCTTCTGATGTTCAGTATATAGGAGTTTCAATGCATGTTCACAAAAAGTATGATTTTAACTGTGTAATTGATTTTGGAGGATAATTAAATATAAAGCAGTTTTTAGCTGTTTAAATAAAGCTATTAAAAAATATATAATATGGAAGAACAAAAGAATAATCCACTTCATGGAATAACATTGAAGACTATGCTAGAGCAATTAATAGATAATTACGAATGGCAAGATTTGGCAGAAGAGGTTGATATTAATTGTTTTAAAAGTAATCCCAGCTTCAAATCATGCCTAACATTCCTTAGGCGTACTCCATGGGCACGTGAGAAAGTAGAAGCTTTTTATCTTAGTGTTATGAAATACTTATAATTATTATGTTTCTGAAATAAAAAAAAGGTTCTACAGAGTTTCGTGTGGGTTTATTAAATATTGAATTTATATTTGGATAGAATAATTACTAATCTATCATATTTTAATCTGTTTTAGCAAAGCTAAAACCGATCATAGTAATCAGCGTATTTACTGTGCGAAGCACGTGTAAATCTGCGTCTAAGATATTTTCTTACTTGCTTTACTAGATAATTATTTTTGACGCTGATTTTTACCTTGCCTACCGGCAGGCTAGGTGATTATTATGATTGTTTCAGCGAA
>JAGLDA010000096.1 GCA_023145955.1 Bacteroidales bacterium | reverse complement strand
CTATCACCTCTATCACCTCTATCACTTCTATCACCTCTGTCATTTCTATCTTTACGATCTTTACGGCGGTCATTACGATCTCTATTGGCTGATTCATTAACATTTAGATCTTTTGCATGCTTATAATAATCTAAAAAGCGATTAAATTCCAAAGCAACAAACCTCTTTATTACCTCTTCCTTCGTCATATCTTCAAGCTGTGTATAGATTACATCCATAAAGCTGTCAATATCAGAATTGCTTAAGTCAACATTTTCCATTGTTTCCACAGTAGCGAAAAGTTGTTTTTCACATATTTCTTTTCCACCTGGAACCATCTTTTTAGTAAAATCCTTTCCTATAAGCTGCTGGATTTCACGAATTTTCCTGTTTTCACGTGAGTGAAGAATTGAAACGCTAATACCACTATTTCCAGCTCTACCTGTACGTCCTGAACGGTGTACATATACCTCTGGATCATCTGGTAAGCTAAAGTTTATTACGTGAGTAAGGTCTTTTACATCCAAACCACGAGCGGCCACATCAGTAGCTACTAATATTTGTATGTTTTTTACTCTAAAACGATTCATTACGTGCTCACGTTGTGCTTGTGATAAATCACCATGCAACGAATCTGCACTATAGTTATCCTTAATAAGTTTCTCTGAAATTTCTTTAGTCTCCCTACGAGTACGGCAAAAAATAATTGCATAAATATTAGGATTCACATCTGCAATACGCTTAAGAGCTGCATATTTGTCTCTTGCACTTACTTGATAGTAGTGGTGATCAACAGTATCGGCACCTAAGTTTGCTTTTGCAACAGCTATTTGATGAGGGTTATTCATGTAATTCTTAGAAATCTGAATAATACCCTTTGGTAATGTTGCAGAGAATAAAAGAGTTTGACGGTCCTCAGAAGTAGTTTCTAATATGGCATCCAAATCGTCTTTGAAACCCATATTTAACATTTCGTCAGCTTCGTCAAGAACAAGCCATTGTACGTCTTTAAGAATAAGCTTTCTACGCTTTACTAGGTCTAATACACGGCCTGGAGTTCCCACAACAATGTGAACACCTTTTCTTAATGCAGTAATTTGTGGTTCAATACTAGCACCACCATATACAGTAGTTATTTTTATCTTGCGCATTTTTGCTGCATACTGCTGCATATCGTTGCTTATCTGAATAGCAAGCTCACGAGTAGGAGATAGTATAATAGCTTGTATGCTTTTACTACTATCATCAATTTGCTGTAGTATTGGTAATCCGAAAGCAGCAGTTTTACCTGTACCTGTTTGCGCATTGGCAATTAGGTCTTGCTTAGTTTCCATAATAAATGGAATGCATTCTGCCTGAATTGGAGTTGGTTGCTCATAACCGAGCTCTGTAACAGCCTCTATAATCTCTGGTTTGAGGTTGCTTGATTTGTAATCTATCATAA
This sequence comes from Bacteroidales bacterium, assembly GCA_023145955.1. Classification (GTDB taxonomy): domain Bacteria; phylum Bacteroidota; class Bacteroidia; order Bacteroidales; family UBA1556; genus UBA6267. Next base: position 2,699 of record JAGLDA010000096.1, on the reverse strand, counting down.
GATGAATTTTAAAACGCTACCTTGATTTTATAATTGTCAAGTCGTTATCTACTATAAAAATTAGTAGCCCAAGTTAATGAGTTCAGTTCATCTATCGATTATTACTGTAATAATAATACAGTATTTTAATGAGGTGCTCGTAAATTGCACCATGCCCAACAGAACCGAGCTCGTATTTTTTACGAAGGCGCGAAAGTAATCTTTTTAATTCATCTATACATCTTTTTATGAAATATTATGAATTAAATTGATTATTAGATATATATGTGTATTCTTTTAATTAATATGATATGTTTTACAATAATTTAAGACTTATATAAGTATATATATTTTACTTTTGTTCTTATTAAAAAAGAAAAATATGAAAAGAAGAGAAGCATTTAAGAAAATTGGATTATTAAGTATTATTAGTTTGTCGGGTTTTGCTTTAGCATCGTGCAGCAATGATAATGATAAATCTAATAAAATTGCCAGTGGAGAAGCTGCAGTAGTAATTGATGAAAAATCACCTCGCGAAAAGATTATTATTAATAGGGAAAGAATGTCGTTTGTTGACCCGGAAAACCCTACTAAAGCTGAGCTTAAGCATACTCCTGAAATTACATTTGGTGATGTGGACGAAAAGGGAAATACCTTGATTAAAATAACCATTGGTCAGCAGGGAATAGTTCACCCAGCTACAGAAAGTCATTGGATAGATTATCTAAAGGTATATGTAAATACTAAGGAGGTGGTTAGCCTTGAATTTGTTAATGGTGGTATTAGAGCATTCGGGCATTTTTATATTGCTCTTAATAAAGGTGATATTATTCGTGCCGAATCAGGATGTAATCTGCATGGTATTTGGGAAAATACAGTAGAGCTATAGAAATAGGAAAAGGCATAAATAATTATATTTATGCCTTTTTTTAGTAGTTTTATTAGAATTTATTTAATAAGAAATCCTATCTTTAAGCCTGCTGTAAAACTAAAAGGAATATCAGTCTCTACAATAGTATTACTATAGTAATAACTTACATTATCGTTTGTTGTATATCCATATCCAAAGCCAGCATAGTAATCAATTAAAAAAGCATTACTAAATATTATTTGCTTACCCAATACTATTAACAAAGAAAAAGAAGTTACATTTTCTTTTGTATATTTATTAGTTTGGTAGTTGTAATTTTTTGTATTAAAAGAGTTGAAAATTATCTCAGGTTTTACATATGAGCCTTTCAAAATATGAGAATATTTCATTCTGCTAAAATAGAAATCAGGAGTTCTCATAAATTTAAATCCTGCTCTTAAAATTACTCCATTATCTTCATCATCCGAAAATCCATAAATATAGCCAGCACCAAATTCCATACTTCTACCAGGGCTTATACTTTTTTCATAAGACACAGCAATATTTCCCACCATTGGCGATAGAAAATGGAACTTAATAGCATTTTTATTATTCGAAGTATAATTCTCTGGATTGTTCATCTCCAAAGTGAAAGTCTTTTCCATACCATTTCTGAAAATAACTTTATTAACTTTTTCAATGTCTATTCCAAAAATTAAGTCTGCTGGATAATTTGGCAGTTTATACTTTATTTCTGTTGTGTTAATTTCCTTTATATCACAGTATATAGTATCAAGATTAGTTTTAATAATGCGATCTTGAGCAAATGCATTAATTGATACTATAATCCCTAATATAATCAATAAAATATTTAATGTTTTCATCGTAGATATTATTAATTATGATTTTATTTTGAATTACAAATGTAAGCATTTATTTATAAGCATAAAAAAAAAGCCATCTGATATATATCAGATGGCTTATGGTATTTTGAAAGAAATGATGCTTATTCAGCAGCCGTTTCTTCAGTTGTTTCTTCTTTTGGAGCTTCTTCAGTTGTCTCTTTAGTTGCTTCTTCTTTAGCAGCAGCAGCAGCTTGTTCTTCTTTAACTTTAGCCTCAATAGCATCAGACTTACGCTTTGCAATAGCTTCTGCGCGGTCGTTGTTTACTTTAACTTCAGCATCATGTGCCTCTTGCTTAGCTTTTGCTATTTCGTCTTGATGAGCCTTAGCTACACTGTCAATACGAAGAGTTTTTTCATTAATCCATGCATTATATTTAACTTCAGCCTCTGCTTCAGTAAATGCACCTTTTGCTACACCACCCATTAGGTGTTTTTTATACATTACTCCTTTATAACTCAATATAGAACGTACTGTATCAGAAGGCTGAGCTCCTTTGTTTAACCATACTAATGCTGTATCAAAATCTAATTCAATAGTAGCTGGTTTTGTTCCTGGATTATACGTGCCTATCTTCTCAATAAATTTTCCGTCTCGAGGTGCACGACCGTCCGCAATTACGATATGATAGAATGCTTTTTGCTTCTTACCATGACGTTGTAATCTTATCCTTGCTGGCATAATCTTATTTGTTTGTGTTTACCATTTGGCAAACTAGTTATTAATATCCGCTGTCATCAAAAAGTACTAAACTTCTCTTTTTCTAACGGGCTGCAAATATCTTACATTTTTTTTAATTGACAAAGCTTTTTATATTTCTTTTTTGTAATGGTAAGATGTATGTTAACCAGTACTTTAGATGTATTCGGTATTGTCTAATTATATCAATGATTAATTATTGTTTGCTTATTAAGCCTAATGATAGTTCTTTATTAATGGTTAATTATCAATTAACCACTAATAATT
>JAGLDA010000095.1 GCA_023145955.1 Bacteroidales bacterium | reverse complement strand
ATAATTAACCATTAATAATTATTCTATTGTTCTCCTAACCAGCGCTCACTTTCGATAGCAGCCATGCAGCCACTTCCTGCAGCAGTTATAGCTTGGCGGTAAGTATGATCTTGTACATCTCCGGCAGCAAATACGCCTTCAATATTAGTTTTGGTAGTGCCAGCCTCAGTAATAATGTATCCTTGATCGTCAAGACTTATTTGGTCTGTAAAAAGTTTAGTATTTGGCTGATGGCCAATTGCCACGAAAAAGCCTTCAATATCAATCTTTTTCTCTTCACCAGTTTTTACATTTTCTAAGATTGCTCCATTAAGAGCTTTCATAAAGCCTTTTTGTTCTCCAACAATTTCTTTAGTAACATGGTTCCAAAGCATTTCTATATTTGGATGATCTTCTACACGCTTAGCCATTACCTTAGAAGCACGAAGCTCGTCGCGACGAACAATCATATATACTTTAGAAGCTATGTTTGCAAGGTATAGAGCGTCCTCAGCGGCAGTATCGCCACCTCCAACAACTGCTACAGGTTTTCCTTTATAAAAGAAACCATCGCAAGTAGCACATGCAGAAACTCCACCACCTTTAAAATCATTCTCTGATTTAAGACCTAGATATTTTGCAGAAGCACCAGTAGAAATAATTACACTTTCGGCCTCAAACACTTTATTGTCGTCAGTTTTAAGAATAAATGGGCGCTTTGATAAGTCAGCCTCAGTTACTACTCCCCAACGTATGTCTGCACCCATATTTTTCGCTTGCTTTTCTAAATCTTCCATCATCTTAGGACCATCAGTTCCTTCAGGATATCCGGGGAAATTCTCCACTTCTGTAGTGGTAGTTAGCTGTCCACCAGGTTGCATACCTTGGTATAATATTGGTGATAAATTTGCTCTTGAAGCATAAATTGCTGCTGTATATCCTGCAGGACCTGAGCCAATTATAAAGCTCTTTACTTTAGTGATTTCTTCTGACATAGTATTTTGGTTTACTTGTTTTCAATATTATAATATTCTGATTTGCAATATTACTAATAATATAATAATGCTTTTTTATGGAAGTCATAAAATATGCCAAAAAATAAAAATGATTTTTATGTGACAAAATGACAAAATCAAATTACTTTTTGTTTGTATAAGTATATTTTTAAGCTAATTTGTATCGGTAATGCTTATATCAAGTTAATCAATAAATCGCCAAGAAAGGCCAAATTTAAGCGTTGCAACTTGTTGTGGATATCCTTTAATTAAGAAATACTTATAAGATCCAAATTTGGAAGTAGCATTCTGGTATTTAAAGAATACCCTAGCTCTCTTTATTCTAATATTTAGGTATAAATCCACATAAATTTGATCTTTAAGATCATTGCCATGGTATGAGTAAAATTGCATTCCTGCAGGATTATATCCATAACCTTTATATGCAGTAAGGTATGTAATATCCACTCCAGGATGAAGAATCAAGGCGCCTTTAAAAATTGGTAAGCTAAAAAAGAAATTTCCCTTGGCTACAAATTGTGGCAATCGTACTACGTCGTTATTACTACTTTGCTGATACATGAGCATTAGGTGTGTACCGACACTTTTTATCTGAAATTTCTTTTTAAATTTTGCTGTAATAATCTGAAAACTCTCCTTATGTTGTTGTGGAGTAATATTATTGTCATAGTATACAAAATCTGATAGAGTATGTACGGCACCTTCTAATTTATAACCCTTAATATCTAAGTGCGAATTTATTTCTATATGTTTTTGTTTATCAAATTTATTGTCCCACATAAAGTGGTTAGAATATGTACTATAGGCTTTTATCTCAGGAGATACAAAATCCATTTTTATTCCAGCATCAAGATTAAAATTCTTAAAAAGTGGGAATTTCATCCTTCCGTATAAATTCAAATCATTGGCGCCAATATCTATTGTTTGGGAGTTGGGAATCTTTATCTGATATCTAGCTCCTCCCTCCAAAATAAATTTATAAAAATCGAAAATTACATCACCATGTGGACTTGCATAATTAAAAAAGAAGTCCTTATTTCCATTATAATACATTTTGTAATTATAAGCTAAGCCCAAATTAAAAATAAAATATTGATGTTTCTCAGGGTAAAAATTAGAAATTCCAAAATCTACTTTAAAATCAGTTATGGCTAATGAGTCAAACGATTGTATTGTATCTAGAAAAGCATTTTTATAATATAGAGTATCCCAATTTTTATCGGAATAAACTCTGGCTTTAGATTCGTATGTAGTGTTTAAGTATAACCTACCTAAGAATTTATGACTAGTAGAATCGGTAGAAGCTTTGCCAATATTCAAAAATTGATCGAATGCAAAATAATTAGATTTTGTATAATTATATGCTTCGTTAAGATTTACTGCAAGTATTTGTTGCTCTAGTTCTGTAGAATCGTGGTCGGTTTCATTAATAAGCCCTCCATTTTCTCCAAATTTAATCTTATTATAAATATATTCAACATCATAGCCGTATCGTTTGCTAATAGTTTCAAAACCTATTACGCCTCTAAAATGAGCATTTTGCACTTTGCTATTAGTCATCAGTCCTATGGTAGATTCCACATTGAAATTCATACCATAGTATAATCTTTCGCTAGGTTGTGCTGCCAAAATTCCTTTAAGGTGATTTTCTTCTGATGATGCCATAGTGTAAAATACTTCCGAATATGGAGTTCTTACATTCTTATAATATGGCATTTCATCAGTTCTATAATATGTTTTGCCCAATGAGTATTCGCCAATTGTAAATTGTGGGCTCAGCTCATGGAAGTATAAATCCTTTAGCGGGCCTCCAATAAAATGCGTATTTGCTGCCATATCGTAGGCATTCATTCTTATTGCATAACGCTGTGAGTTATGTAAGGTGGAATCTACATAGTGAAGCTTAGATTTAGAAAAAGGAGAGTCTTTATAAAAGAACAAGATACTTGATGTATCATTAGCAATCGCTATTACGCTATCTCTTTTGTCAGCATAGGTTTTTGTGCTAATAAAACTAAAAAGTATAGTAAGTAATAATATAGTTCTAAATATTCTCAATTTCTTTTCTTTATTTAATTTTGCTAAAGTACAAAATTAGGCTTTATTTCTTTTTCAGTTTTAATAAAATAGTAATTCCTAAAATTCCTATAATAACAAGTGATGATGATATTATTTCCGCTTGTGTAATATGGGTATTTCCTATTTCGTAGAGATTATTTACTCTAATTTTTTCAATAAAAAATCTTGCAAATCCATTGAGCATAATTGCTACAAAAAATATTATACCAGCAGTTCTTACTTTATTTTGCAAAAACCATACTATCAGAAAAAACAGAGTACTTAGTATTGTCTCGTATATTGGAGTAGGGAATACGGGTACGTCTAAGCGATGGCAGTAATCACCACTACAGCTTGTTATAACGCTTCCTTCGTTAATTACATTATGAGGAAAATCAAAAGCCCACAGCCAATCTGGTAGCATAGCTAGGTATTCGGGCTTGGGGTCGGGGTTTGGAATGCCCCAGCAACCATCGCCACTAAGCATACAAGCCATACGGCCAACAGCATAAGCACCTAATATGGCTGGTGCTGCTGCGTCCATAAGATGCAATGCGTTAATATTCTTTTTGCGTATATAATACCATACGGCAAAAAAACCGGCTACTAATCCTCCATAAAATGTAAATCCCCCAGCAGAGAATAGTGCATCCATAGGGTCATTTAAAAACCTTGAAAAATTCTCCAGAATATCAAAAATCTTAGCACCAATTATTCCTGATAGCATTGCTATCATAACTATATTTATGGTTAATTCGTGAGGAAGAATATTTTTCTCTTCATAAATTTTTTCTGGTGCATAATTCTTCTTGGCTTGTAAGTACCCATAACCTGCGCCAGCAAGGGCAAATAATATTCCAGCAATAAAATTGCCTTGCGCTGAGAAGATGTAACTGTTTATATCTTTAGTAAAGATATCGTAGTCAATAATAATTCCAATAATTTTATATCCAAGAATAAAATAGAAAATTGCTGATACCAAAATATCTGGATAATTTATTGGAGCTTTGGTAAGTATATTGTCTAAATGACCAGTTAGTAAACCCTGCTTTTCTTTTCTTTTAAGAGCAAATTTTAGGATTATTCCTGCAGTTACAAAAGCCATTACTAGGACAAAGCCATAAGTTGGCATCGGGAAGTTTATATTTGTTCCTAGTAAATAATTTATTAAATGTCCTAATGTTGGAAACATAGTGTATTTTTATCTAAAGTATTAGTGTTCTATAATTTTGTAAATGGTTAATTGTTTTATGCTTATATCCCATTTTCTCCGTAAGCTCTCCATTTGTCCATTACACTTTGCATGTCTTCAGGTAATTCAGAGTTAAAAAACATTTCCTTATTTGTTCGTGGATGAATAAATCGTAACGATTTAGCATGTAATGATTGACGTGGAATCATTTTGAAACAATTCTGAACAAACTGCTTATATTTTGTAAAAGTAGTGCCTTTAAGAACAGAATTACCACCATAAGTTGCATCATTGAAAAGTGGATGGCCAATATGTTTCAAATGGGCTCTAATTTGGTGAGTTCTACCAGTTTCTAACTGGCATTCTATTGCTGAAATATATCCAAATCGTTCCACAACTTTATAATGAGTTACGGCATGTTTTCCAATTTCTCCACCTTCATCAAAAATACACATTACGCGCCTATCTTTAGGGCAGCGAGCAATATTTCCTCTTATTGTTCCATTGTCTTCTTTAAAATCGCCCCAAGTAAGTGCAATATACTTACGCTCAATACTATGGTCAAAAAATTGCTGTGCCAATCGAGCATGCATTATATCGCTCTTTGCTATAAGCAAAATTCCACTAGTGTCTTTGTCTATTCTATGTACCAAGAAAGGTGTTTTTGGTTTCTCCAAATCATCTTTGCTCAGATGGTAGGTAAGTGCATTTAGTAAGGTGCCATCATAATTGCTATAAGCGGGGTGTACCACCATGCCTGCAGGTTTATTTACCACCAAAATATCATTATCCTCATAAACAATCTCTATGGGAATATCTTGAGGGATAATCTCTACTTCGCGAGGAGGATTATCAAAAAATATTTGGATATTATCAAGGGGTTTAACTTTATAGTTGGATTTTACAACTTGCTCATTTACTAATACTTTTCCAGCCTTTACCGATTCCTGAATTTTATTTCTTGTGGCATTCTCAATTTTTGTTTGAATGTATTTATCAATCCTTAATAGAGATTGCCCTTTGTCCACAGTTAAGTTGTAATGCTCATGTAAGTCTGGAGTTTCATCATTATGAATCTCAAATGTATTGTTTTCCTCTGGCTTCATTAGTTTATAATTAGTTTTTTTATACTATTACGATTGGTTTTTAAGTTTATAATTTTTACAATATAAACTCCTTTTGAAAGATAGGACAAATTAATCCTGTTTTCAAATTCTCCCAAATATACTTGTTGTCCTTGTATTGAGAATATGCTTAACTGAAAATTAGAATTGCTGATAAAGCTATCATTAATCTTAATATTTAGTATTTTAGTATTATTAGGATTAGGATAAATACTAAAGTCGACCTCTTTAGTATTAGAAGGTTTTTTAATGCCTACATGAGCATTTTGCTCCTGTCCAAGAATAGGGCGTATCATTGGAGCACCCTTAAAACTAGAGTTATACCAATTGCCACTAACATTATAGAAAACCTTATCGGAATGATCGTTATTTTTATCAAAACCAACATTAAGATTGTCTTTTGTTGTTTGTCGCCAGCCAATATATATTGTGCCGCTAACGGCTAGCTCTTGGTCTAGTACATAAGTGTAAAATTTAAAAAGCTGATTGTCGAATTCTGGCCTTTTTCCTGATTTTTCGTAAATTATATTCCCTGGTGTTCCATTATTATCGTCCCATACTGTTAGGTAAAAATACTTCTGGTTTGCATTTCCTAATGTTTGATTGAAATACATTTGAATGGATTGTAGCGTATCGTCAGTGTTTAGGTTAAACTGATAGGCAAGTTTTCCATTAGGAGTAGAAAGTCCATATCCTGCTTCGGGAATGCCATCGTCATACGATAGGTAATTATAAAATCGCTGATAGAAATATGCCGTATCATTGTTTTTAAAAATATCAGGATTACCTGTATTTGAAGATATATGATAAAGAATTTTATAATCAGGATATTTAGGGGCTAAAGTTGTAAAAGTATACGCATTATAGTCAGGGCTATAAATGGACGATTGTTTTGATGAAAGGTTTACTGATGTTGTTGGTGTACTAAAGCTTAAGCTTTTATCCCAAAGATCATAAATATATAATCTTTGTGCAACATTTTTCACAAGATTATCGTGATTGAAAAAACTAACACCTTGCCCGACTTTCATACTACTTGCAGGAGCAGCATTATACTGTTTCCAGCTCATAGATTGATATTCTTTTAGAAGGGTAGTGGATGCGTTTTGAATAGCATTATCAGCATAAAAAGTATCTGTAATGCGTCTATTAGTATCTAATATTATATAATCGATATTCCAATTGCTATGAAGCCCCGATTTCCAGCTAGGCTTATCAGAGGAGGGTACTCTAGCATAATTATAAAATCTAAATTTGAATTTTGAAGAAAAATATTCTGGCTTCACTACGGGAATCATAACTCTTAGGAAGCTAGTATCGTATTTTGCACGAAAAGTATCCAGTGGCATTCCATCAATATTCCATACGCTATTCCATTTCGAATTATTATCGTCATAAAACTGTAATACCAATGAGTCGCCACTTAAAGGAATACTGCCATTACCTTGTGGCTGCACAAAGAAACTTAGGTATACTGAGTCTTTGGGATGAAGTTTTCTTTGGAAAGTACCAAAAGCACTATCAAGCCTAATATTATTAGTAGTAAAAGTGTCCGCGCCAGCAGGGAATGTGCTCATATGCGAGTATACAATTCCTTTTTCATCCATGGCATCAAAAGTAACTACTCCTACCGATGGAGGATTTATTGCATAAGAATTATTTACAAATACGCTTTTCGAGGCCCAATATTTTGGATTAGGAAATAAAGAAGGACGTGAGAAATCCTCAAGCATTGGCAAATGAATTTCTTCATTAGCGCCTTTTGATACTTTATGGTTTGTGTTTTCTAGCTGCTGATTTATTAAAACTGGATTATTGCTAAGACCAGTTAATATTTCTTGTGCGTATGTAGTTGCAAAAGTGGCAGACAGAAACAGTATGAGTATAAATTTATTCATCTAAATTATCGTGGTTTATCAAGCTATCAGTAATAGTATTTGATGGTAAAATAGTTTTTAGGTGTTTGTCAAAATCAAAATTCTTATCAGATTTATAATACAGCTGAATTTTTTGACCTTGTTGTACTGTTGGTTTGTCGCTATAGTTGGGCGATTGGCGGTAAATGCGAACAGTACTTTCGTCATCACCTTCTTCAAAAAACTCTTCTCCAATATTTAAAGATGCTAAATGCAATTCGTTCTCCGCTTGGCTATGAGTCATGCCGATAAGCAAAGGCACCATTATTAATTCTCTTTGAGCACCTAGCCCAAGAACTAACTCTACACCAGAGCCTTTCTCTAATTTATCTCCTGCAAATATCTCTTCATCATTATATTTAACCTCCATCACTGCATTTTTTGCAATATCAGGTATATAACTAAGTTTTAATATCTCTATACCATAAGTTTGGAGTTTACTTTTAGCGCTTCTAAGCGATAGGTCTTTTAGTTCAGGCAAGCACACCATCTCTGGCATCATGGCAATTACAGTTAAATATACATTTCGCCCTTTTTTCACCATGGAGCCAGCAGCAGGACTTTGAGTAAATATACTTCCTCTTTCGGCATTTTTATTGAAAATAGAATCAGTAACAGTAAACTTGAAATTGGAATATAGAGGGTCATCTTGTATCTCATTAAGATAAAAACCACTAAGATTTGGCACCTCTATTTCTTCGCCATGGCGCGTAAAACTGTTTAAAGAATATACCGAGCCTATTAATATAACTATTGAAAGTATAATAATAATAAGCAGATTTACGTATAACTTTTTGCTGATAAGCGTTTTAAACATATTGATTATGTTATTTGTTATTGAATAAAAAAAGTATTCTATTCACTATTTCCAACTTCAAAAGTAAGATTTTATTGTTAAGGAATTAAGCTTTTTTTTGTTGGTCTATTATTACTAAATATACAATAGGGCTTTAGTTTCAAAAGAATGCTAAATAGGTAATAATAAACCTAATGTGTTGGATTGTAAAAAACATATTACTAATAGTATCTTTAGGCGTATTATCGGTAGTATTTTTACTTATTTTAGCAATTGAATAATAATTAACAAAAAGCATGCAAAAGAAAAATATAGCCGTAGTTTGTGGAGGTTTCTCAGGAGAGAATGTGGTATCAATGCGTAGTGCTGATTTCGTACTTCAAAATATGGATACTTCAAAATATAATCCCTTTAAGGTGGTTGTAAATAAGGAAGGTTGGTACTGTGATTTTGCTGAACAAAAGCATGATATTGATAAAAATGATTTTTCTTTTATGAAAGATAATTTAAAAATCAGTTTTGAAGGTGTATATATTATTATCCATGGTAGCCCTGGCGAAGATGGTCAGCTGCAAGCTTATTTTCAATTGCTTAATATACCTTATACTTCAAGCGATTCGGTAGTTTCGGGCATAGCTTCAAATAAAGCTTACTGTAATTATTTGGTAAAATCTCTGGGCATAAATACTATGCCGTCATTTCACTTAGTCCAAGGGCAAGACTATAATACTGATGCTATATTAGAACAAGTTGGCCTACCATGTTTTGTAAAGCCAAACTCAGGAGGCTCCTCTATTGCTATGTCGAAGGTGAAAACAAAAGAGCAACTATTGCCAGCAATAAAAAAAGCATTTACCGAAGATAAAGAGGTGCTTGTGGAAGCGTTTTTTGAAGGTAGAGAGGTTAC
>JAGLDA010000094.1 GCA_023145955.1 Bacteroidales bacterium | reverse complement strand
GAATTCTTTGATTATGAAGCAAAATACACTTCTTCGTTGGTAGAAGAGATTATTCCAGCTCAAATACCTGACGATATTGCTAGTGTAATAAAATCTACATCGGTATATTTATACAAAAAGCTAAATTTTAAAGGTGTTATTAGGGTAGATTATATTTTTAATGGTGATGATTATATTCTTATAGAGGCAAATACTATTCCCGGCATGACTCAGGAAAGCATTGTTCCTCAGATGGCTAGAGAATTTGGATGGACTAGTACGGAATTGGTGAGCGCTGTTTTGGATGATATTTTTGTGTAATTTATTATTGTAATGAAGCCTTTAATATAGATAATTAGATTAATAATATGGGTTTTAAATTGACAAATAAACTTCTAGCATTATGAGTATTAAAAGAATTATTTTTGGATTATTAATTCTATTTAGTTTTACGGCTAGTGCCAATAATTCGGATACTACTATTGTATATGTTTTTGACATAGGAGAGGAGATTGCTCCTCCAGTTGTGCGTAAAATGAATAAAGCATTTGATGAGGCAAAACAGATGAATGCGAAATTATTTCTTATTCATATGAATACCTATGGTGGTCTAGTGGTTTCTGCGGATACTATTCGCACTAGGCTTCTTAAAGAGGATATGCCAATAGCTGTATTTATAGATAATAATGCTGCCTCGGCAGGGGCGTTAATTTCTATTGCTTGCGATAGTATTTATATGGCTGCTGGAGCAAATATCGGCGCTGCTACGGTGGTAAACCAAACAGCAGAGGCTATGCCCGACAAATATCAGTCGTATATGCGAGCAACAATGCGTTCCACAGCAGAGGTTAGTGGCCGTAATCCTAAAATTGCTGAGGCAATGGTGGACCAAGATATATATATACCTAATATTTCAGACTCGGGAAAAGTGTTAACTTTTACTACTTCCGAAGCCATAGAAAATGGTTTTTGTGAGGCAGAGGTAAATTCATTAGAGGATATAGTAGCAAGATATGGATTTGAAGATTATATAATTATTGAGCAAGAATTAGAAATTACGGATCATATTATTGATTGGTTGATAAGCCCTTATATTCATGGAATATTAATTATGATAATAATGGCTGGAATATATTTTGAGATGCAGAGTCCTGGTTTTGGCGTTCCTTCTTTGGCTTCTATTATTGCTGCAGTATTGTATTTTGCTCCTCTTTATATTGAGGGTCTTGCCGAAAATTGGGAAATTTTAATTTTTATTATCGGGTTGATATTAGTGCTACTAGAGGTATTTCTTATCCCAGGTTTTGGTATTGCTGGTATTTCAGGAATAATAATGATAACTGTAGGTTTGATTCTTAGCTTATTATATAATGTTGCCTTTGATTTTTCTTTGGTAACATATACAGCAATGATGGAAGCTGTATTTGTAGTAATGATTGCAGTGATGGGAGCAATAGTACTAACATTTTTTGCAGTAAAGCATGTTTTTTATAATGCTAAATATGGCTTATCGCTAGCCACTCAAATGAAATCGGAGGATGGATATGTTTCTAATGATAAAGAATTAGATCTTTTGTTGGGAAAGCAGGGCGTTGCTGCTACAATATTGCGCCCCTCGGGAAGAATATATATTGATGGAGTTAAGTATGATGCAATTTGCAAGGAGTCGTATATAGAAAAAGGCTCCGAAATTGTTATTATAGATAATATAAATGGCCAACTGATAGTTGAAAATACTTGATTATAATGACTTTAAAAAAAATAGTAATTAATATGGAAATAAGAATTTTTATAGTAGATGATCATCAGTTATTTATAGATGGTTTACAGGCAATACTCTCTAGAGTAGAGGGGTTTAGTGTTGTTGGTACAGCAAATTCAGGGAAAGAATGCATTGAGAAATTACAAACTATTGAAATAGATTTATTAATTACCGATATTAGTATGCCCGAAATGCGAGGTGAAGAGTTAGTTGAGCATTTAGTGCGTATTTATCCTAGTATTAAGATTCTTACCTTATCCATGCACGACGAATATTCTTATATCGATAAGATGTTAAAAGCAGGTGTTTTGGGTTATATTCATAAAAATGCAAGTGCTAGCGAACTTCGTCAGGCGGTAGAAACTGTTGCAAAGGGCGAGAATTTCTTTACTTCAATAGTTAGCGACTCAATAGCAAAGGGATATGCTCAAGGTAGCAAAAAGCCCAATTCTTTTGTTACCACAAGCTTGAACGATATTTTTCTTACCAAAAGAGAGAAAGGTATTCTTAAGCTAGTATTTAAAGGAATGAATAGTCAGAATATTGCTGACGAAACAATGCTTAGTTACCATACTATAACTCAGCACAGAAAAAACATAAATGCTAAGCTAGGAACAAACAATCGCCAAGAAATAGAGGCTATTGTGAAAAAAAAGAAACTGTTAGATTAGATAATTTATTAATTAGGAAACTACTATAGCTATCAGGATTATATTTTAATCAATCATGACCTTATGGGTTAAATTATGATTAAAAATTATCATATTCGTTTTGATAGTTATGATTCCATATTAGCATAAAGCCTGACATTTGAAATTTTAAAATTTCAAATGTCAGGCTTTGTATTTATTGACTTTTCTAAATATTATTTTTCGTCGCTGTTTTCAGCATTTTGAGCGTTATGAGCATTCTCCTCTTCTTCAGCAGATAGCCATCCACCACCAAGAGCTTTATAAAGATTTACATAAGCTTCAATTGTTTGCCTTTTGATATTTGATAGCCCTAATTGAGCATCAAAGGAAGACCTTTGGTTATCCAAAAATTCTAAATAGCTTGTAACACCCTTGTCATAGCGCATTTTTGAAAGACGCTCAGCATTCATCGCTGCAACTGTTTCTTTCTTTTTGGCAGTGATTTCTTTTTTCAATGTTTCAATGCTTATTAATGCATCTTCTACTTCTCTAAAAGATTGATTTATTGTGTTCTCGTATGCAAATAGAGCTTCTTTAGCTTGTGCTCTTGCCAGATCTACTCTGCGTTTATTTTTACCAAACTCGAATAAAGGACCCAATAAACTAGCCCCAGCACTAACTCCTAAGCCTGCTCCTGTAAAAGAACCCAATGCCATGCTTGATCCACCAAGCATACCTGTAATGCTAATTGAGGGTAAGCGTTGTGCTACTGCTACATTAATCTGTTTAAAACTAGCATGATAAGCTTCTTTGCTAGCTAATATGTCTGGTCGGCGAAGCAATAATGTTGATGGTAAGCCATAAGGAATATTTAGATTAAAATTCAAGCTATCGAGATGATCTTCACTTGTTATTATTGAATGTGGATGATCGCCTACTAATACTGCCAAAGCATTTTGAACATAAGCAAGTTGCCTTCTGTAATTAGGAACTGCTGCTTCTGCTATTGCTTGATTTATTTGCGATTGATTTAAATCTATCTCTGGAATAATACCACCACTATATCGAGCCTCCATTATTAATAGAGAGCTGTCTCTGGAATCGAGGGTCTTTTTGGATATATCTAGCTTATTTTCAAGATCAAGAATAGATGCATAATTAATAGTAACCTCAGTAATAATGCTCATTTGAATACTACGCATGCCATATTCTGAAGCTGCGAGTTCGGCTCTAGCGCCTTCTGATGCAGCACGATATCTGCCCCAGAATACAAGTTCCCAATTCATACCAACTCCTAAGTTTGAGCTTGAATTATTGATACTGCTCATATACTTTTTGTTTGCTCCACCATTTAGTGTAAAACTAGGATATTGATCAGCACTCGTCATTCCCGAAATTGCTCTAGATTGCTCTATCCTTGATGCTGCCATTAGTATATCCTTATTGTTGTTTAGGGCATATCGTATTAGCGAATCCAGAGTAGGCTCTTTGATGAAGTCCCACCATCTAAGGTTAATAATTGTGTCGTTATTTGATACTAATGTATCATTCATGTATTGCTCATACGA
>JAGLDA010000093.1 GCA_023145955.1 Bacteroidales bacterium | reverse complement strand
CAAATTGTACCGAAGGCTGACATTTAATATTTACCAATTAGGTTTGCGTTTTTCAAGAAAAGCAGTCATACCTTCCTTACCTTCACTACCTTCTCCAAAAAGAGTTCCAAAATGCTTAGCTTCTAAATCTGAACCTTCAACAAAGTCAGTATTCAAACCTTTGCGGGTAACTTCTTTTACTTTACGAACTGCTAGAGGCCCTTTTGAAGCAATATTATTTGCAATTTTCATTACCTCAACCATTAAATCCTCTGGAGCAAATACTTTCTGAACTAATTTCAATCGTAGAGCCTCATCAGCAGAAATCATATCTGCAGTTAGAAGAAGATACATTGCATCAGCCTTACCAATCAGGCGAGCCATACGTTGCGTACCTGCATAACCGGGAATTAAGCCAAGGTTAACTTCTGGCTGACCAAATTTAGCTTTAGAACTTGCAATTCTGAAATCGCAGCTCATTGCCAATTCACAACCACCACCAAGGGCAAAACCATTGATAGCTGCAATAACTGGAAACGACATTGATTCAACCCTATCAAATGTTTCTTGACCATATTTTGAAAATGCTTGACCTTCATCAGAAGTTTTACCAACCATTTCTGCGATATCAGCACCAGCAACAAAAGCTTTACCATCACCGGTAAGCACCATTACTTTAATTTCATTATTAGATTCAAATTCGTTTAGGAGGGAATTCATTTCATCAAAGAAGGCTGTGTTAAGAGCATTCATTGCCTCAGGTCTGCTTATTGTGACAATAGCAACACCAGTATTAATTTCTGTTTTTAGTATCTTATACGACATGATTTGTGTAGTTTTATATCAAGATAAATATTTTAACGAACTCATATACTTGTATATCAGATATTTATCTGGCAATTCTGCATATGATTATTGAAACCCAAATATAATAAAAAAAGGGGCTCATATTACCTTAAAACAAAGGGTTATATCGGCAAAACGATGAAGAATAAAAAACATATACTATAACTATTTATAGTAATAATTTCTATCACTATATCACTATCATCTAATATACAGAACTATACAATGCAGCTATTGTATTATGAAGATAATAAATAAATTTTGAGGGTAATTATTAACTCTTACTATTCATATTTAAAGATTAGCAAGTACATAAAAAGAAGTGACATCTGTCAGTTTT
Source organism: Bacteroidales bacterium (assembly GCA_023145955.1). GTDB lineage: Bacteria > Bacteroidota > Bacteroidia > Bacteroidales > UBA1556 > UBA6267. Next base: position 8,218 of record JAGLDA010000093.1, on the reverse strand, counting down.
AACACGTATTTTTTACTAAATTTAAGCGAAGATTCCAAAAAATAAATATTTACAAATAACTTCTTATCAATCGAAGTTTATGAGTGTATTTTTTAGTGGTAACATTAAATATTCCCTGATGATCAATTGCATCAATTCTAACCTTACCAGAGGCATGAAGAATCTTATTATCACCAAGTAGAATTCCTACATGAATAATATTACCATCCTCATTATCAAAAAAGGCAAGGTCACCAATAAGAGCATCGGTTATAAAGTTCACAATTTCACCTTGTTTTGCTTGCATGGATGCATCTCTAGAAAGCTTTACCCCACTAATTTTATACACTGTTTGAGTAAGTCCAGAACAATCAACACCAAATGGGGTTTTACCTCCCCAAAGATAAGAAGCGTTAATAAACATCATAGCATTTTCTGAAAGCAGTTTCCTTGTAGTTTTAACATCAGAGGCCACAACTCCGCCTTCAAAGTGATATTTTTCACCAGCAATAGTCAACATATTATCAGCAAAACCAGGCAAATGGCTTCCTACTACAAGTGGAATCATTTGTTTTGAAGAGTCTGAAACTATAAGCTGCACTAAATCAGAAGTATAAAATAATGGTAGAGAGCTCAATCTATTCATTTCAAGTTCATCAATAATTGCAAATTGTTTAGGATCAACCCAACCCTCATACCTATCGGTGTTTACACGAATATAGGCCCAGTTCGAACTTTGCTCTTTCACCTCTATTATCTCACCAAAAAAAACCTGACTAACCATTTCTGATCTATCATCAGATACAGCCCTTAAAGGCATTATTCCTACTGTACAAACTGCAAACGTCATAGATGTTTTATTTAAGCTTCAAAGATAGTTAATTTATAATATCGAATACAATTCTCTAAAAATCATAAAACGACGATCTATCAATTGGGTATAGCTTCATATCATCGTATGTATCATAACCCAAATCTCTAGTCTTTTTTCCTGTATACCAATCAATCCAATACCATTTTCCGTTTATTTTACCAGCAAAATATTTTCTTTCATTTGGGCCATTTACCCTCTTATAATCCTCATATATACAATCGGAAGTATAAGTTGAATCATCGCCATACCAATCCCATAAATAAATCCCTACCAAACCTTCATTAAAAACGGTTGTATAAGGATAATTCCAACCAAAATAATACACACTATCATAATCAGCAGGAATAACTATATGAATACTATCACCATAATCTTGATACATACCCCACTTTTTTGTATCTGAATTTCTTGCCTTAAATAAACCATCTCCATTATTTCCATCTAAGGCAATAGTATCAGCCTTTAATTGTGTCATTCTTTTAGTATTAGCATTAGAATAACCTTCCGTAATTATCTGATAGTTGTTATTATGGTCTCCTGTAAAATAAAAAATACTATCATTTCTTTTAAGCAGATAATAATAGTCATAATAATTACCTTCTATATCATTAATTTCATCATAACAAACCTTAATACTATCCCATTCAACCTTAAATAAGAACTTATCATGTCCTTCTGCTACAAATATTCCTACTTTATTATCTTTATAAACTAATATTTCGCCATCAGTATCATAATACCTTTCCTCATCTACTACTATTGAATCGTATATGTCTTCTAAAAGCATTTTATTATAATATAAAGAATATAAGCCAACTCCCTTTTTGCTTTTAATCTCCATTCCAACATTTTCCTTGTCAATTATTCTAAGATATTTACACTTTAATTTTTCTTCTAAATCAATATTATAAACTCCAAAATACTTCTTACGATTTACAAGGTAATACTCATTATAATCACCGCAGTATTTTATAGAATTATATTTTATAGGTATCTTCAAATTATAATCATAATCAACAACACCATATTTTTTGCCTTTTTTTACCAAATAACCTCCATCAATACCTTCATCTTCATTCTCAACAATATAAGCATTATATTTTTCCTTAATAATAAGGCTATCGTCTTGAGAATAAACCGATATATTAATTGAGAATAGAATTATAATAATTACCAGAATACTTTTATTATTTTTTAGAAACATCATGCTATCTTATGGTTTTTAGAAGTTTCAAAAATAGCAAATAAAACTAATATTAAAACCAAAATGAATTTTACTAATTTTGCTTTATAATAATAAACCAAAAGAATATGATTAAAGGCACATTATATTTACTTCCAAATACCATTAGCGACGGCGAATGGCAGGCTGTAATTCCACAAGGAGTTAAAGATAGGGCTCTTCCTATTCGTCATTTTATAGTAGAGAATATAAGAACAGCTCGTAGGTATCTGCGTAAGATAGGCTATACTGCCAATTTTGATACTGAAGTAATATTTTTTGAACTTAACAAACATACTAAACAAGAAGATATTCCCAGTTTTTTGGAGCCTTTGAAGCAAGGAGAAAATATGGCTATAATTAGCGAGTCGGGCTTACCTTGTGTTGCTGACCCAGGGAATATTGTTGTAGAATTAGCCCAGAGTTATGATATAAACATAAAGCCATTAGTAGGACCTTCTTCTATATTTTTATCATTAATGGCGTCGGGGTTTAATGGGCAAAACTTTTCTTTTATTGGTTATCTTCCAATAGAAAACAGTTTAAAACTCAAATCAATAAAAAATATTGAAAGTAAAATATACAAAGAAAATCAAACGCAAATTTTTATTGAAGCCCCTTATAGAAACCAAAAACTGCTTGAATTTATTATTCAAAATTGTCAACCTAGCACAAAATTATGTATAGCAAGAGAAGTAAGCGCTGACAATGAATTAATAAAAACAAAAACTATTGCACAATGGAAAAAGCATAAAGTTGATATTCAAAAACAGAATACTATTTTCTTACTTTACAAATAGAGAAATGAATAAAATTGATGCATTTAAAATACTTGATTTACCCAGCCATGCATCAAAAGCAGAAATAAAACACGCATACCGAAAACTGGCAAAAAAATACCATCCGGATAAAAATAGCCATAAAAATTCTAATAGAAGATTTATTGAAATTAGTGAAGCCTATGAGACATTAACAAAAACTAGCAAACCAGTAAATACTACTTCGCAGAACTATAACTCTACAAAAAAAAGACCTTCACATTTCAGCGATTATAATTATAATTATAAAGAAGAAAAAATACGCAGTGCAAGAGCTAAAGAACAATTTGAAAAAGAGTTCTCTAAGCAAAGCGATGAATTATACGAAAGAATATATTATAAATACAAAAACTCTGTACAAAGAAGAGTAGCAATAGCTTTCTCTATTATAGGAATACTGATAAGCATTGTATTTGCATACGACACCCTAAGCAAAACTGAAAAAATTGCTATAAATATAAATACTACCGAGAATAGCCTAAGAATCTATCAAAGTTATAATGGCATAATAATAGCTAATCACAATGGTACTGAATTTACACTAAATTCAACTGAATTATTCATTATCAGAAATCATATACTTTCAGGGTCTAACGCAAAGATTATCTTTCTGTTACAAACAACTATTTTTAATAATATAAAAGCATTAATTGTACAAAATCCGCATAACAACAAAACATATATTTGCGAAACTAAGAATGCAAATATTAATTCGTGGATATTTCTTATTTTAATACTCATGCTTTATCCATCCATAAGTTTTCTTTGGGAAAGGGAATCTTTTAATTTTGTATTCTTTGCAATAAACTACAATTTATATGGCTTTCCAATATCACTTTTTTTTATTTTAATGTATGCAACGCCATATTTTTTCTAGATAAATTTACCACTCGATTATATATATTTAAATTAAGTATATCTTTGCCTACATATATCTTTAAAATACGATGAAAATAAAATATTTATACATTATAATAATTATATCCATTTTGGTTAATTTTGGATGTAAGAAGGAAGCAACAATTTTCAACATCAGTGGAAAGGTGATTAATAAGCAACTTCAAGAAAATTTGGCAGGAGTAGATATTTACCTTGATGCTAAAAAAATTGAAAATGGTGTTTATAATAATAACTTCGTAAATGTGGCATCAGTTGTAAGCAGTAGCGACGGCTCTTTCGCTATAGAACTTGAAGAATCTAAAGTATCAGAATATCGATTTAGAATTTCAGAAGGTGGATATTTTGGTATTGAAGAAATTATTAGCACCGACAAAATAGAATCAAGCAGTGGATATAAAAGAAATTTTGAATTAGTACAGAAATCATGGATAGAATTGAATGTAAAAAACACCATGCCACAAGGAACAGATGATAAAATAACGTATCGTTATACTAATATTGAAGTAAAAGGAAAAGACTGCTGCAATAATATAGTTAATACAGGCATTGGATTTGATTTTGAAGCACATCATACTTGTAGTATTAGAAGTCATGCATGGATTAGATTACAGTGGACAGTAACAAAGTCTGGCACACAGGTTATTAATAAAGACTCTATATTCTCTGGTAATGGTGAAACAGTCACTTTTTCAATTAATTATTAGATTATGAAAAACATATTATTTGTAGCACTTGGGGGAGCAATTGGGAGTTCATTAAGATACATAATATCTACTACTTCACTCTTCTTAACTGGTCCATTAATGATATGGAGAACATTTCTTGTAAATATAATTGGATCATTATTAATAGGTTTTTTTATAGCCTTTTTTTTAAACAGCGAGGGTAATAATAATTTTAGAATATTTTTAATATTTGGAATACTTGGGGGGTTTACTACCTTCTCCTCATTTGCTATGGAAAGCCTTAATTTACTAAGGGAAGGGGAGTTAAAAATAGCAATCTCATATATTCTGGCTACTAATATTTTAGGAATTTTAGCCGCTGCAATAGGTTTTTATTTTTACAAATTATTATTTGAAAGTTTTTTTTCATAAATTTCAATACAATTAAATAGGAATACTAAATAATTTATTTATCTTTGCACTAAATAATTAGTACGAAGTATAGTAGTTTAAAAAAATAAAGTAATTAATTAAGAGCTAATATGAAGAAGCACTTAAACGTATTTATTGAAGGCAAATTAGAAAGAGCTGATTTCAACTTTTATTCTCAATCAGGAGCATATAAGTATGATATTGACGCTATATATAAAAATGGTGACACCCGACATATTGATTTAGAGTTGGAGGGAGAAAAAGAAGACCTTGATAATTATATAGAATTCCTAAAAGTTGGACCATTACGAAAACATATTGAACTTTTCAGAGTAGAAGAAGATGAGTTTGTGGGCATAAAAGGGTTTAAATCTTATAAAGTTCATAAAGAAGAGCTTACTTTTACAGATAGAATTAAGAAGTTTTTTAAATAATAATTATAATAATAGTTAACTAACAACCTATTATTTACCTCATACATTTACATTTCAAATTACTTTATAAATTATTACTATTTATTATGATTGTTTTTTTAATAACAACATAGTCTTGTAATTCTATTTTGTATATATTTGCATAGTATTTTACACAAAGTTCATGTATTAAACTATAAGTATTTTTCATAAAATATTCTAATAATTATGAATTCACAAAACAAAGAATTAATCTGTTTATATAAAGTTGACGAAACGCTTAATAATAATGAAAACAGTGTTGAAACAACTTTACAAGAAATTATAGAGTTAATACCTTCTGGGTGGAGGTATTCAAAAGACTGCGAAGTTAAACTAGAATGGAATGATTTAATGCTTCAAACTGAAGGGTATAAAAATTCTGTTTTAAAAATGGTTTCGGACATTGAGTTGGACCATAAGAAAGAAGGATCAATAACGGTTGTTTATACTAAGCAAATTAGAGAAGAAAAGGGCGTTTTTGTAAGTGGCGAACATCAACTATTAAAATCTATTACTAGCAAGGTTAACTCATATTTAACATATCATGCACTTCAAAGAACCATCTCACAACTTCAAGTAAGCAATAATACTGCTATTGAACGCGATGACAATAAAGAAGAAGTTAGTGCTTGGTTAAAGCATCAAGATTTAAGTGATTCTGAAATAGATAAGTTACTAAAAGTAAAAATTGAGTTTAAGAAAGGTGAAACTATTTTTAAGCAAGGTGCTATTGCATCGTATATAATATTATTAACTAGTGGTCTTTCTAAGAATTATGTAGAAGGCAATTTTGATAAAGGTTTTAATTTCAAAATTATTAAGCCGATGTCATTTATTGGATTATCATCTGTTTATGGCAAAAACACCTATGCTTTCTCTGGAAGTGCACTTACAAAATGCACAGCATACCTTATAGATATACATACACTAAAAAGTATTGCCAGCAAGAACCCTGAATTTACTAAACGGTTGTTAAATTGGTATTGTGATACTACACAGGGGCATCTAGCTCGCATGTCGTCCATTGCAAACAAACAAGCACTTGGGCGTTTAGCAGAAACTATTATTTATTTAGCTGACGACATTTTTACGGGTGACATTGTTACTACAAATGTTTCTAGAAAAGATATTGCTGAATTAGCAGCTATGAGTACTGAAAGTGCTGTTAGATTTCTTTCTGACCTTAAAAAAGATAAAATAATAGAGATTACTACTAGCTCAATTAAGATACTAAAGAAGAATGTACTTAAGTTATTAAGCAACAACTAATATCTTTGTTTAAAATAAACAAAAGAAATTCAGCACGGCATAGTCCGTGTTGTTTTATTTATACACAAATTAATTATGGCAACATTTCTATTTGATGAAATAATCTTTGGCCCAGTAAAATCACGTAGATTAGGGGTTAGTTTAGGAGTAAATCTACTTCCTGAAGATTACAAATTTTGCACATACGATTGCTTATATTGCGAGTGTGGATGGACTATGGACTCAAACAAAAAGATTGAGCTCCACACTAAAGAGATAATTAAAACCACTCTAGAGCTTAAACTCCAAGAAATGCTAAATAATAGTGAAGCCCCTGATAATATTACTTTTGCAGGTAATGGTGAGCCTACTATACATCCATCTTTTGCAGAAATAATTGATGACACCATTGAACTTCGGGATAAGTATTTCCCTAAGGCTTTAATTTCTGTTCTTAGTAATGCAACACAGATTCACAAACAATCGGTTGTGGATGCACTAAATAAAGTAGATCAGAACATACTTAAACTTGACAGTGCTATAGACTCTACCTATAAACTAATAAACCAGCCTAAAGCACCAATAAGTGTATCAAAGCTGGTGGAAAGATTAAAGGTATTTAAAGGAAACTTAATAATACAGACTATGTTTATTAGAGGAGAATTTAAAGGCCAGAAATTTGATAATACAACCGATTATGAGGTGGAGAGCTGGATTGAATTATTAAAAGAAATTAAGCCTAAAGAGGTGATGATATATCCTATTGCAAGGGATACTCCTATCGATAGCTTAGTAAAAATTTCTGAAGAAAAATTAGATTCCATAGGAGCAAAAGTTCGAAAGCTAGGAATCGAAACCAAAGTATATTCTTAATGGAGGAAGTACAACAAAATCGTGATGAGCTAATAGCAACTTTGGAGGCAAAAATGCCCTTTGGAAAATATAAAGGAAGAAAGCTTCTTGATTTGCCAGAGCCATACTTAGTTTGGTTCAATCAAAAAGGATTTCCAAAAGGTAAACTTGGGCAGCAGCTACAACTCATGTATGAGATTAAGCTAAATGGCTTAGAAGATATGTTTAGAAGGTAATTTACACCATATTATTATGGAAAATGCATATAGATTTTTTACAAATGAATTAAATTCTGAGTTCGTATTTAGTTTTAGCAGAAGCAGTGGACCTGGAGGACAAAATGTTAATAAAGTAAATACTAAGGTGGAGTTACGGTTCAATATCAATAATTCCACAATATTATCTGAATACGAAAAATCAATTATCATATCAAAATTGACAAAGCAAATCAGCAATGATATTGAGCTAATAGTGATATCACAGGCCACAAGGTCGCAGCTAAGTAATAAGGAAAATGCAATACTTAAATTTTACGAAATAATAAATACTGCATTAAAACCACAAAAGAAACGTAAGCCCACAACTGTTTCTAAAACTGCCAAAGAAAAACGGCTAAAAAATAAGAAGGTTATTTCTGAGAAAAAGCTTAGAAGGAATATTAAAAGTGATATTTAAAAACATAAAAAAAAGCCACTAACAACGTTAGTGGCTTTTAAGTTTTATATATAAATGAGCTCTAATTATAAAGTTCCCATTTTCACAACCATATCAGC
>JAGLDA010000092.1 GCA_023145955.1 Bacteroidales bacterium | reverse complement strand
GATTTATATGTCACCTTCGGCTCCACAAATAATATAGCCAACCCCCTCCCAATCCAATTACTAAGCTTTACTGCCCAATGCCAAGAGCAAGATGTGGTGCTAAATTGGAGTACAGCTTCTGAGGAGAATAATGCTTATTTTACTCTTTTGCGAAGCGAAGATATGGAAAATTTTGAGGAAATAGCAATAATTACAGGTGCCGGAAATTCCAATAATATAATAAACTATAGCTATACCGATAGAAATACCGTAGATGGCGATTTTTATTATCAGCTTAAGCAAACCGATTATGATGGTAAGAGCGAAACATTTGATCCCATACACCTTAACTGTACTAAAGGCAATGAGGTGGATTTAAATGTTTTATACGATGGAGATCAGGTTTATGCTGTACTTAATAATGCTATAAGTGGCAAAAGCTATAATATGATTATTATAGATTATACAGGTCGCATAATAATAGAGGAAAATCAGAAGGTAAACACAAATAATTATTATCGTATTCCTAAATCAAATCTTGCCGCAGGTCTTTATAATATTATTTACTTTGCTGATGGCGACACCAATAGCTTAACCAAAAAGTTTTATGTGCGTTAAAGCCCAAAATTATGGGTTTAGATAATATCGGTTGATACTATTTTTCTTTCAGTGCTTTTTCAAGATTAGTAATTCTTTCAACTAGTTTTGGCAACCTACGGAAATAAACATACGACTGAAGGAAGGACTTATGATTAAAAGAGGGAGCTCCCATTTCCACTGAGTTTGGCACCTTTATACTAGATGCAACTGCTGCAGTACCTGCAAGTTTTACTCCATCGGCAATTTCAAGGTGCCCAGCAATGGCAACTCGGCCACCAAACATACAATTCTTACCAATTTTTGTAGAGCCAGAAATACCACATTGTGCAGCCATTACTGTATTCTCTCCAATTTCTACATTATGAGCAATTTGAATTTGATTATCAAGTTTCACACCTCTACGAATAATTGTAGAACCCATTGTGGCTCTATCAACGGTAGTATTAGCGCCAATATCTACTCTATCTTCTAGAATTACATTTCCTATTTGAGGAATTTTTCTGAAATCATCATTTTGCTGTGGAGCAAATCCAAAACCATCGGACCCAATAATAGCACCTTCGTGAAGAGTACATTCATCTCCAACAATACAACTATGAAGCACTTTGCTACCAGGCAAAAGTATGGTATCTGTACCTATTTTGGCTTCATCGCCAACGTAAGACTGTGGATAAAGACGTGCGCCATCACCAATTACAGCATCCATTCCTACAAACACAAATTCACCAATATAAACATCCTTACCTACGCTAGCAGATTCACTAACAAATGCTAATGGAGAAATACCTTGTTTCATGCTCTTACGTGCCTCATCATATTTAGTTAGAATCATAGCAAACGAACTATAAGCATCCTCCACCTTAATTAACGTTGTTTTCACTTCTTTCTCAGGAACAAAATTATTATTTACAATCACCACCGAAGCTTCGGTATCGTAAATATAATGATTATAAGCAGGGTTAGAAAGAAAAGAAAGACTTCCCTTTTCTCCTTCTTCAATTTTGCTAAGAGTATTAACAATGGCGTTAGGATTGCCAATTAATTCGCCATTAAGCCACATGGCTATTTGTTCTGCAGTAAAGTCCATAAACGTAGTATAATATTTTAAAGGCGTAAAAGTAGTAATATTTTCGCTTTATAGGCTATCGCTTTATATAAAAAAATAAAAAGGCCTCAGTTTTCATCAGAGGCCTTTTTTTTAATTGATTTAGGGTTTAGCTATTTATAGTTTTATAAACTAAAAAAGTCCTTTATCAAATTTAATTTTAATATGTTTAAGCATGTCTTCAACCATCATATCGAGGTCAAACTCATGTTTCCATCCCCATTCCTCACGGGCAGCGCTATCATCAATGGTTTTTGGCCATGTGTCAGCAATTTGTTGGCGATAGTCTGGTTTATAATCTATTTCAAATTCTGGAATATGTTTCTTTATAGCGTCGGCTAGCTCTTCAACGGTAAAGCTAATTGCTGCTAGGTTGAAATCAGAATGATGCTTTAATACTTTTTTATCGGCTTGGAATAATTGAATTGTTGCATTTAGGCAGTCAGGCATATACATCATTGGCAGCATAGTATCAGCTTTTACAAAGCTAGTATATTTACCATACTTTATAGCATCGTAAAAAATTGCTACAGCATAGTCGGTAGTACCTCCACCAGGCAATGCCTCATGAGAGATTATACCAGGATAACGCAATCCTCTAATATCCATATTATATTTTTGCACATAGTAATCACCCAATAGTTCACCTGCTACCTTAGTAATACCATACATGGTTTTAGGCTTCAAAATAGTTTCTTGAGGAGTGTTATAGGCAGGAGTTTCGGGGCCAAAGGCCGCAATTGAACTAGGAGTAAGTACTGTTTCTACCTTCTCTTCTTTTGCTACTTCCAAAACATTTATCAAACCATTCATATTTACATTCCATGCAAGCATAGGATGCTCTTCGCCAACAGCCGAAAGTATAGCTGCTAAGTTCACAATTCCATCGATATTATACTTCTGCACCAATGATCGCATTTTTTCACGATCCAAAATATCCAATGTCTCAAAATGACCATGGGCTTTAATAACTTCAGGAGCATCTTTTAAGTCGGTAGCAACAACATTATCGTTGCCATATATTCTTCTTAATTCAAGAGTGAGTTCAGTACCTATTTGTCCTGCACAACCAATTACCAAAATATTTTTCATTGCTTTCTGTTTTTTACAATTATGCTAGCAAAAGTAAAATTTTTATGGGATGAAATCAAAGATAATAAATGTAATTTTACGTGTTTTGTGTACAAAAAACCCAATTGAGAACAATATTTTCTAATATTAACAATTAATATTATTACTATTGATTTTCAAGCCCTTAACGTAGCCCCAAGAAGTTGCATTTTAATAAATACAAAGAATTATGTTGTTTATTTAACTATTTTTAATATCTTTGCCTTCTGTTTTAGTGTTAAAAATTCTAAAACTATCTTTTTTTTAAGCAATTATTAACCAAAATAACGGAAGCCCAATATCGACTAAACTTTACCATTTTTAATTTAAAATTAGGACAAATGGATCTAAGTAAGTTTAGTGATCAAGAGTTAATAAGTGCATTTATCTCCGGTAAAAGTAAATATATTAATATCATAATAAAGCGACACCAATCACGTGTGCTCGGTTATATTATTGTTTCTGTAAAGGATAAAGATATTGCTAACGACATCTTTCAAGATACTTTTATAAAGGTTGTAAATAAGCTTAAGGAAGGTGCTTATAACGAGCAGGGGAAATTTATATCTTGGGTATTACGAATTGCTCATAACCTAATAATCGATCATTATAGAAAAACTAGTCGAGTACATATGGTGCGTAGCAACGACGAGTATGATGTATTTAATACACTCCCTGTTTTTGATAAAAATAAAGAAGAAGAAATAATAGCACAACAAACCCACGCAAAAATTAGGGATCTTGTGGAGTTATTACCACAGAGTCAGCGAGAGGTTCTTAAGATGCGCCATTATCAAGATATGAATTTTAAAGATATAGCAGAAAATACTAACGTGAGTATAAACACTGCACTTGGGCGTATGCGTTACGCTATTATTAATCTCCGCAAAATGGCTACTGAGAGTGGTATATCTATAGAGAACTAAAGCCTAATAATTGTAGGATGCTGTAATTTACAGTGTCTCATATTTATTTTCAATCCTACATTTCAAATAATAGAATTATAATAATCACTTTTTTCTGGCCTATAAATATATTTTCGTAAGCAAACAATATTTAGAATATCGTTTGCGTTATGTTAGTATTATTAACTAAATATATACGGCCTATGCCCAAAAGCTACACTAACCAATTTTATACACCAACGGAATTCAATACCAATGCTACCGATGCAGAGATATTATTTATTGCTAATCGCGCAGCAGAAAAAGGATATAAAGTAGATGATGCAATTATAGATAATATTTATTTGCACTCCACTTCTTTCGAAAACCTTGGTTTAAGCTCTTCAGTAAATGTTTATATAAACTAGAACTACTGAAAGCCAAAAAGCCCTGAATAGTGTACTATTCAGGGCTTTTCTATTTACAAAAAAAACCAATCTCATTTCTGAAATTGGCTTAAATATCGTCATCTAAGGGCTTCCTATTTCTCTGCAATAGGTTCGCCAGTAGCTTTAGCAATAATCTCATCATCAGTAAGGATTCTACCACAATACTCACAAACAATAATTTTTTTATGAGTACGAATATCTAACTGTCGCTGTGGTGGTATCTTATTAAAACAACCTCCACAAGCATCTCTTCCAATAGGAACAACAGCAAGGCCATTTCTCATATTATCGCGAATACGCTTATACGCTACTAACAAACGGTCTTCAATAAACATTTCGTTTTTCTCAGACTCCTTTTGTAATAAAGTTTCCTCTTTCTCTGTTTCAGCAATAATTCCATTAAGTTTATCGTTTTTAGCCTCTAGGTCAGCCTCTCGTTCCGAAAGCTTTTCTTTTGCCTCAACAATTACCTCTTTCTTCATCTGAATAGCGTAATTATATTCCTTAATACGCTTTTCTGCTAACTGAATTTCAAGATTTTGATACTCAATTTCTTTAGTCAAAGAATCATACTCTCTGTTATTTCTAACATTCATACGTTGGTCTTCATATTTTTTAATTAATGAAGCACCCTCAGCCAAAATAGCTTCTTTAGCTTGAATATCGTGCTCAACATCTTGAATATCTGTATTAAGTTTACCAATACGAGTTTGTAAACCTTCTACATCGTCTTCTAAATCTTTCACCTCTAGTGGCAATTCACCACGAATAATTCTAATTTTATCAATTTTAGAATCAATATCTTGTAATTTGGCTAAAGCCACTAATTTTTCTTCTACTGAAATTTCAGCTTTATTTCCTTTTTTTGCTTTGTCAGCTGTTGATTTGCTCATAGGTTATTTTTCGTTAAATTCCTGATTACAAATAATTTACCGGATTTGTATTAATATCCGAAATTTGGATTGCAAATGTAGGTATTTTTTCTTTAATAATACTGAATAATAATGAGTTTGTAAATTGTTCGCTTTCAAAATGTCCGATATCTGCAATTAGCATCGAATTATCAGCATCAAAAAACTCATGATACTTCACATCACCTGTGATATATACATCAGCACCAGCTCTCTTTGCGGTATTAATAAGAAAAGCTCCACTGCCTCCACATATTGCAATTCGCCTTACTTTTTTATTCAATAATTCTGTAAATTTTATCCCTTGTGCATTAGTTATTGTTTTTACTTGCTTAAGAAAGGTCATTTCTTCTTGTGGCACTTCTAATTCTCCAATAATTCCTGCACCAATAGTATTTACTTTATTCTCTATTTTATAAATATCGTATGCCACCTCTTGATATGGATGAGCATTTATTAATGCCGAGATAACCTCCGATTTCAAATATAATGGAAAAATGATTTCAAGCCTCACCTCCTCTTCGGAATGTACTTTGCCAATATTGCCTACAAAAGGATCACTTCCGTCAAGAGCTCTAAAAGATCCTATACCATTGCTTTCGAAACTACAGTTATCATAATTGCCAATATGGCCAGCACCAGCTTCAAATAAAGCTTTCTGCACCTTTTCCTTATGGTCTTTAGGTATATAAACAACTAATTTATTTAGAACTTCATTTTGAGGACTAAGAACTCTAGTGTTTTTAAGCCCAAGTTTATCAGCAAGGATTTTATTAGTACCGTTTATAATATTATCGAGATTGGTATGTGCGGCATAAAGTGCAATATCATTTTTTATCGCCTTTATAACTATTCTTTCGACATAGTTTTTGCCATTAAGTTTTTTTATTCCACCAAAAATAATCGGATGATGAGATATAATAAGGTTTGCTCCAATTTCTATTGCTTGGTCAATAACCGGCTCCGTTACATCAAAACAGATTAGGGCCTTGCTAACTTCCATCTTTGGAGAACCAACAACAAGGCCGGCATTATCGTAAGACTCTTGTAATGAAAGCGGTGCGTATTCTTCTATTACTGAAATTATTTTATTGAGTATCATTTATCAAATTTTATAATTGCTTTCGCAAAGGTAGGGAAAAGAATTGGAAAATTGTGTCCCGATAGTCATAGGGATTATGGTAAACGCTTCTTAATAATAAGTTTTAGTCTATTGATAATTCAATAAAAATCACATAACACAAGAAATCAAAGAATTGTATTCATAAAAGGTCATCGGATGATAAATTAACAGCTTATGAATTATGTATCTGTTTAATTGTTTTAATATTAGATGGTATATTACTTAATCAGTAGCGTATCGCTCACCATATTAAATGCGCTAAAATTACCAATCCCATTTTCCACATTATCGTAAATAAGACTTGGTTCAACAAAAAAATCATCACCTTGATAGTTCCTTACCGACAGATGGTATTTATAATACTCCTCGCTACAACTTAATACGGAATATCTTACAGAATCTAGAGTGTAATATGAGAAATAAGATTTCAATGTAACTAATGTGTTTGGAGCCATCTCCTGAAATTCACTATCTCCTAAATACAATTGATCCCTAATAATATGAATACCCTCACTTGAATAAGCTATCATATTTATTCGAAAATAATTAACTGCTTCGTTCGAAAGGCATTTAAAATTGAATTTAACATAAGTCTCCGAATAATTCCCATGATCAATGGTTTCTTTTCCTAAATATTTCATATCAAATTTAGGCTTAGCAGGGATAATGGTTGATGAGCTTAATTCTGCATGATCTTTATATTTAATCTTCATTTGCACCTGATCACCAACATTAAAATTAGCATCTGTTGTTATATAACAATTATTCGTAGCATTATATTTAAGTTTTACAGTATTTCCTTTAGAAACAAACAACACATCAGCATTCTTTTCCGCGTCAAAATCAGCATTATAATCTACAGTACGGTTATAAATTGGAGTTGTCCAAGT
>JAGLDA010000091.1 GCA_023145955.1 Bacteroidales bacterium | reverse complement strand
TAAGTCGTAATGTATCGGTATTTGGCTCAATAAAACCAGCCACAACTAATTCAGGATCTAATTCAGGAATTTCAATATTTGCATTTTTCTCACAAGATGGAAAAAGGAAAATAATTAATAAAAGAATAATAAAATATTTCATGGTTTCTAGAATTTTAAATAATATGCTACACTAGGTAGAATTGGAAATAGAGTAAATTGCTTTAGTACATTTTGATTTATTGTATAATCATAACCAGTATAATAAAAGAATGGATTATAATGATTATAAGCATTATAAAGCGATACTTCTATTATTCTTTCTCCTCCCCATTTAAGTTTTTTATGAAACTGAGCGCCAATATCCAATCTATGATATGCCTCCATACGGAAAGAGTTTTTATCACCATAATGATTAGCGTTTTTATAATTAAAATAAGCATACTTATCGTAAATACTGCTGCCTGATGTAGGCATTGGGTTGTGCGTAAAAGCAGTATAATTACTTTGGGCAAGAGTAATAGCATCGCCAGTACCATATACCCATGTTGCGCTCAGGGTAACAGTTTCGTTAAGTTTATAAATACCAACTATAGAAATATCGTGTCGTCTATCATGACGAGGGAAAAACTCTTTACCATTATTTAGCTCATCAAATTGATATTTAGTAAGCGAAAGTGTATATCCTATCCATCCAGTAAGTTTGCCAAATTTTCGTTGTATAAGTAGTTCCAATCCTGTTGAATACCCTTTACCAACAGTTACTGCATCCTCATAATGAAAATCACCAGTATTATCATCAGGGTCTTCAATCATTAGAAAACTCGATCCCTCCTTATAGGAGATAATATCATTCA
The DNA here is from genome assembly GCA_023145955.1 of Bacteroidales bacterium. GTDB lineage: Bacteria > Bacteroidota > Bacteroidia > Bacteroidales > UBA1556 > UBA6267. The sequence goes on along the minus strand of JAGLDA010000091.1, from coordinate 5,094 downwards.
TGGATTTATAATAAGCTTCTAAAGAAACAGTAAACGAAGGATCGTCAAAATCGTGAGCCAATCCCAGAGCAATCTGACGAGAGTGCTGAGGCCCTATAATATCGGTAGATGGAACCCAAAGATCCGTTGGCAACCCTACACCTGAAGAAGTAAGTAGGTGCACAAATTGATTCATTTCGGCATAACTAGCTTTTATCGAAAAATTGTCGGTAAACATATAGCTCAATAGCAAACGAGGCTCTAGTCCAAAGTAAGATTTACTATTATGATTAAAATTGCTAAGCCTAAGTCCTCCATTCATTTTTAATCGGGGTAATATTCTCCATTCATCTTCAAAGTATAATGCCGTTTCAAGGGAATTTAGTTCCTGCACTTTTTTATCCATTTCTTGATTTGACACCTCAATTACCACAGCGCTAGGTGTAAATAAATGATTGGTAACAGATATGCCTGTTCTAATATAATGCTCAGGATTTGGCACCCAGGTAAAATCTGTTTTTATAGCAAAATCCCTAATTCCAGATTTATAATTTAAATGAAAAAAGTCATCCTTAGATTTTTCTTCAATATCAATAACGAACTGATAATTACTGTAAATTAACGACGTATTGCTGAAAAGCTTATTGGAGAACTGATGATTCCATCTTAATGTTGAAGTAATGTTTTCCCAAAATAACTTATAATCCTCTGAGCCGTAATTATCTTCATAACCACCACTGAATTTATCCCTACCAAAATACCCACTCAAATAAATTCTATCCTTATCGCTTATTTCATAATTAACCTTAGCATTCAGGTCATAAAAATAATAGCCCGCACTACCTTCATCCTTGGGCATAAATGGTCGTGTAATTGCATCAATATAAGTTCTTCGTCCTGACACCATAAATGAGGATTTGTTTTTTACGATGGGTCCTTCTAAAAGTAAACGTGATGACAGTAACCCAATACTACCCTCTCCACCAAACTCTTGTTTATTACCATCCTTAAGCGACATATCTATTACCGATGAAAGTCTGCCGCCATATCTAGCAGGGAAGCCCCCTTTATATAACTCAATACTTTTAATTGCATCGCCATTGAAAACCGAGAAAAAGCCAAATAGGTGCATGGCATTATATACAGGAGCATCGTCGAGTATTACAAGATTTTGATCGGGGCCACCACCACGGACGTATAAGCCAGAGCTAGCTTCACTTCCACCTCTAATACCTGGCATAAGCTGAAGTACTTTAAAAACATCTTTCTCTCCCAAAAGTGCCGGTATTTCCTTAATTTGCTGTATGGGAATACTAACAACGCTCATGCTTGCTTTATCAGCGATACGCTCATTTCTATTACCATAAACCTCAACTTCTGACAATTCACTACTTGACTTTAGGTAAATATTTTTTACAATATTTTCAGTAAACTTTTGTTGAATTGATTGGGGAGTATAACCAACATACGAAAATACTATCTCAGCCTCTTGCTGTGGAATAGTTAATGAGTAAAACCCATAATTATTAGAGGTCGTACCAATCTGAGTTCCTTTAATATAAATATTTACACCTATTAATAACTCACCGGAGCCTTCCTCTTGCACATAACCAGAAATAGTTATTTTATTTGCTTGAGAAAAAGATGATATACTAATACTTATAGATAAAATAAGTAAAATAATAGTTTTCATGTAGTTTATCAATTAGTTTTAATATTAACTGTAACCTGCCACAGGGCACATTATGTTCTATATACAATAGTTTATATTATCCTTTATATACAAACACCTTTAATATATGATTAAAAAAATCATAATAGTTGCCTGTAAGTTATATAAAACACAAATGTATAATATAATAATCACACTTTGTTTTCGCTTGGTTATTTATTAAACACATTAGTTATTGATTTATTATATCTTTTTTAAACAATTTTTTTACATAATGAAAGTTTTAATAAAAACTTGTGTCATAAACCCTAATTGCATTTTTTTCATTAATATTGCAATAACCTAAATAATATGGACAATATGGAAATCAACAAAAATATAGCTGTAAGCGACAATGGGTTCCTTTTTAACCCCGCTACTGGCGAGTCGTACAACCTAAATGAAACAGGAACAGAGCTCTTAAAGCTTATTAAGGAAAACACTCCTTTCGAAGAGATATCAAAGATTTTTTTGAACAAATACGAAACAACCGCCATTTCTTTTGAAAAAGATTTTCAAGATTTTGTAGAAATATTGGAACAATATAAATTAACAGAAAAGGGAAATCGTTAATATGGATAAGAAAAACTACACTATTGCATTAAGTGGACTTAATGCAATAGATAATCCTGGCCCTGGCGTGGCTGTAGCGCGTGGATTAAAAGAGGCAAAAAGCTTTAATGCTAGGCTGATAGGCCTAAGTTATGAAAGTTTAGAGCCTGGAATTTATATGCGCGAACTATTTGACAAAATATATCAGATTCCATATCCATCAGAAGGCAAAGAGGTCCTTAAGGCTCGCATGACCTATATTAATCAACAAGAGGATTTAGATCTTATAATTCCAAATTTTGATGCAGAGCTCTATTCATTTATAAAGCTAGAAAATGACTTTGCAAAAATGAATATTAAAACATACCTTCCTACAATTAATCAATTTGAGGAACGACATAAGGTTAATTTACCCGAATTTGGAAAGAATTATAATATTGAAGTACCAGCATCTAAAGCCATCTTCAATACTTCGGAATTAAAAAGCTTAGAAAGTGAGTTTAAATACCCAATGGTTATAAAAGGTAAGTTTTATGATGCTTATATTGCAAATAATATGGAGCAAGCAAAAGTGTTTTTCAATAAGATAAATATTAAATGGGGCTTGCCAATTGTGGTTCAAAAATTTATTAGTGGCGATGAGTACAATATAACTGGTCTTGGCGATGGCAAAGGAAATACTATAGCAGCAGTGCCTATGCGCAAACAATATATTACTGATAAAGGTAAAGCTTGGGGTGGAATTTCCATTGATAATAAAGAAATGATTGACCTTACTAAGCACTTTATTAGCCAAACAAAGTGGCGCGGAGGTTTTGAGCTAGAGCTTATAAAAACCAATGATGGCAAATTTCATCTTTTAGAGATAAACCCCCGAATGCCAGCATGGATCTATCTTGCAGTAGGTGTTGGGCAGAATATCCCTGAGGCTTTAACAAATTTGGCAATGGGAAACAAAGTACAGGCATTTGAAAAATATGATATTGGTAAAATGTTTGTTCGCTATGCTTATGATATGATTGTTGATTTGGATGACTTCCAGAAAATATCATCAACAGGAGAATTATAGGCTGCAATATTAAAGATACAAAAAGATTTCTTTTATAGATATCAGAATACCTATAATATAGAATTCTAATTATTAAAAATATTTGATTACAAAAAAACCATGACTATGAATAAGTTAAATTACGAGAGACCTATAATAAATAAGATTGAAAACACTATGCCAAATAAAATTGGAGGTAGATCAGGTTTTAAACCAATAACGGAAATTGATGGCGTGAGAATAAAAGGTATGATTTCAAATTTCGGTTCTCCCCTATTTGTAATTTCTGAAGCTACCATTCGTAAAACTTACCAGTCGGCGTATAGAGCTTTTACTACACGTTATCCAAAAGTACAATTTGCTTGGAGTTATAAAACAAATTACCTTAATGCTGTTTGCAATACTTTCCATCAAGAGGGGTCATGGGCAGAGGTTGTTTCTGGCTTTGAGTATGAAAAAGCTATAAATAATGGCGTGGATGGACGACACATTATTTTTAATGGCCCTGATAAAACTAAAGCTGATTTACAAAAAGCTATTGCCAATCAATCATTAATACATATTGATCACCTTGATGAGTACTATATGATATTAAATATTGCTGAAGAAACTAATTTGCGTCCACAGGTGGCAATAAGAGTAAATATGGATACAGGCATATACCCGATGTGGGATAGGTTTGGATTTAATTATGAAAACGGACAGGCATGGGATGTATTGAATAAGATAATGATGAACAAGAAAATGGATCTTATTGGGCTTCATGCTCATATTGGTACATATATGATGGAAGCCGAACCATACAAAATAGCTGCTTCTAAACTTTCTGAATTAGCGGTAAGTATAAATAAAAAATACAACCACTATATAAAATATATTGATTTGGGAGGTGGGTTTGCTTCAAATAATACTCTTAAAGGAGCTTATTTGCCCGCAGAAGATACCAACCCAACAATAGATGACTATGCAGAGGCTATTTCATCGGCATTGCTAAATAGTAATATAGACCCTGACCATTTGCCACTATTAATATTAGAAACTGGCCGAGCACTTATTGATGATGCGGGCTCACTTTTAGGAACTGTAATTACAAACAAGCGAGATAGTAAGGGCGCTAGAAACACTGTGCTTGATATTGGTGTAAATATACTTTTCACAAGCTTTTGGTATAATCACAAAATAACTCCTGTACAATCTTTTTCCCACCATATTGAGGACACAAAGATATATGGACCTTTATGTATGAATATTGATGTAATACGTGAGTCCATAAGTTTGCCACCACTAAATACTGGGGATAATGTGATAATACACAGAGTTGGAGCATATAATATGACCCAATGGATGCAGTTTATTACACTTCGCCCAGCAGTAGTTATGATTTCTGAAAAAGGAGATGTAAATATTATTCGTGAAAGCGAGAAGATAGAGGCAATTACAGACTATGAAAAAGTTCCTAGTCACTTAAAAGATTTTGATTTATAATACATAACTTAATAAGAATTCCACTTTACAACCTTATTAAAATCTTTACGAACTTTTTTTCTTAGTGGATAATCCATAGGAGCATAGCCAAAGCTAATAATAAGGCCAATGGTTTTTTTCTCTGGAATATTTAGGAGTCCTTTTATTTTTTTTTCATCAAACCAGCCAAGCATACAGCTACCAACCCCTTCATCTTCTGCCTGTAAGCACATGTGCTCACCTGCAATTCCAATATCTATCAAAGGATATTCCTTATCCTTTATAGCACCGCCTATTTGTGTTGTTATCTTGGCTTTTTCAATAACCATAACTATAAGCA
>JAGLDA010000090.1 GCA_023145955.1 Bacteroidales bacterium | reverse complement strand
GAACGCTCTGTTGATGGAAAAGAATTTACTAACCTTGCCAAAATAAATGGAGCTGGAAACAGTAATATTATTCTTAATTATCAGTTTACTGATACAGAGCCACTATCTGGAGTATCGTATTATAGATTAAAACAAACAGACTTTGATGGAGAGTTTGCTTATTCAGATATAATAGTAATTAATTATACTAGTGACGAAGAAGCTAATGTAAGTATATATCCAAATCCTTCAAATTCAATTATTAATATCGATTTAGGTGGCTTTGTAGAAGACAATATTGTTGAAATGAATATTTATTCCATGAATGGCAAATTAGTTGCTAATAAACAAATTGCCATTGACAAAAATGGAAATGCGGATATTTCTATGAATGTTAAAACAATATTACCATCAGGTATATATTTTATAATGATTATTGGGAATACTAGTACCGTTTCTCACAAAATAATTATTGAATAAATATTTTTTAGGACGACACATAATTTTTAAACAAAAAGCCCAAAGTTAAAAGCAATACTGCTTTATTTCTTTGGGCTTTTTACAAATAAAAGTCAAAGTAATTCCAACATAAGAAATCACTACTTTTGCAAATCAATATATTTAGTCGCAATTTGCTCTAAAACCTATTTATAGCACCAATTTTAAGAATTTACTAATTCTAATTTTTAGCTGGTTTTAAGAATAAAATTCATTTCTAAATAGAAAATATAAGAATATAATATGGAAAATGTTCGTAATTTTTGCATAATAGCACATATCGATCACGGCAAGAGCACCTTAGCCGATCGCCTTTTAGAATATACCGAAACAGTATCGGCAAGAGACTTACAAGCACAGGTTCTTGATGATATGGAACTTGAACGCGAGAGAGGTATTACTATAAAAAGTCACGCTATTCAAATGAAGCATAAACGTGATAAAACTGAATACACCTTAAATCTTATTGACACCCCAGGTCATGTTGATTTTTCTTACGAAGTATCGCGTTCTATTGCTGCCTGCGAAGGCGCATTGCTAATAGTAGATGCTACACAAGGTATTCAGGCACAAACAATATCAAATTTATACCTTGCTATTGACAATGATTTAGAAATAATTCCTGTAATGAATAAAATGGATTTGCCAAATGCTAATCCATTGGAAGTTGCTGACCAAATAGTGGATCTTATTGGCTGCGAATTGGAAGATATTATTGAAGCTAGTGGTAAAACTGGCTATGGTGTTGATAAAATACTTGATGCTATTATTGATACTGTTCCTTCACCAGCTGGAGATCCAGAAGCTCCACTCCAAGCAATGATTTTTGATTCTGTTTTTAATTCTTTTCGAGGGATTATTGCATATGTAAAGATTCTAAATGGTACTGTAAAAAAAGGTGAATTAGTAAAATTCTTTAATACCGAAAAAGAGTATAAAGCTGATGAGGTTGGAGTATTGAAACTTACTAGAGAACCTAGTGAAGACCTTAAAGCTGGAGATGTTGGGTATATTATTTCTGGAATAAAAGTCTCGAAAGAGGTAAAGGTTGGAGATACAATTACTCATCAGAATAACCCATGCACCTCTGCTATTGGTGGTTTTGAAGATGTAAAACCAATGGTATTTGCAGGCGTATATCCTATTGATGCTGAGGATTATGAAGACTTACGCGCTGCCATGGAGAAGCTTCAGCTTAATGATGCTTCTCTTACTTATGAGCCTGAATCATCTATGGCTTTGGGTTTTGGCTTTCGTTGTGGTTTTCTTGGATTATTGCATATGGAGATCATTCAGGAGCGTCTTGATCGTGAGTTTGATATGAACGTAATTACAACCGTGCCAAACGTTTCATATAAAGTTCATACACGAAAAGGTGAAGAGTTTATGGTTTATAACCCATCTGGATTACCCGATATTTCTGCTATTGATTATATCGAAGAGCCTCTAATTAGCGCCCAGGTTATTTTACAAAGTGAATATATGGGTCCTGTGATGAAACTTTGTCTTGATAAACGAGGTATTTTAAAGAATACTATATTTCTTACAAGTAACAGAGTTGAATTAACTTTTGATATGCCTTTGGGTGAAATTGTTTTTGATTTTTATGATAGATTGAAAAGTATTTCTAAAGGATATGCATCTTTCGATTATCATCTTAATGGGTATCAGCAGGCAAAACTTATTCGTTTGGATATTCTTTTGAATGGCGATTATGTTGACGCACTAAGTACTCTACTTCACCATGATAATGCTTATACTTTTGGCAAAAAAATATGTTCTAAATTAAAAGAGCTTATCCCTCGTCAGCAGTTTGATATTGCAATACAAGCAGCTATTGGTTCTAAGATTATTTCTCGTGAAACAGTGAAAGCTGTTCGTAAAGATGTAACAGCAAAATGTTATGGTGGCGATATTTCTCGTAAGCGTAAACTATTAGAAAAGCAGAAAAAAGGTAAGAAAAGAATGCGTCAAGTAGGAAATGTTCAAGTTCCTCAAAATGCGTTTCTTGCTGTTCTTAAAATGGATTAAATAATGATTAATTGTTAATGATTAGTTATTAATGTGTTGTTGATAATTGATAATTAGCAACTTATAATTAAACATTAATAATTGATGATATCACATATATCCAAGAAACTTAATCTTGATAGAAAAGCTGTAAAAGGTACTATCGAACTTCTGGAGAGCGGGGCAGGAATACCATTTATTGCCAGATACCGTAAAGAAGTTACCAACGGACTTGATGAGGTTGCTATTGAAAACATCCGAGATTCGCACCAACAATATATTGAACTTGAAAAACGAAAGAAATTCGTTATAGAAAGTATCAACAAGCAAGATTTACTTACTGATGGGCTCAAACAAAAAATTATTGAAGCTAAAACTATAAGTGATATTGAAGATATATATTTGCCTTATAAACCTAAGCGCAAAACTAAGTCTAGTATTGCCAAAGAGAGAGGATTGGAGCCATTAGCTAAGATAATAATGAGCCAAAAGAATCCAGATTTCTATTTTAAAGCAGAAAAATACACCCAGCATCCAGATATTGAAGATGCTGATATGGCTGTAAGTGGAGCTCTTGATATTATTGCTGAGTGGATAAATGAACGACCAGCTGTAAGACACAGCACTAGGCGCCTATGGCAACGGCAGGCATTAATACAATCCAAAAAGAAGACAAAAGCCGAAGATGAGGAGCTGAAATATAAGCCATACTATAACTGGGATGAGCGCATGAGTAAGGCTCCTAGCCACCGTATTTTAGCTCTTTTAAGAGGAGAAAAAGAAGGCGTTCTTCGCCTCAAAATTGGCCCTGATGAGGATGTTGCAATTAAGCAAATTGAAAATTATATATTAAGAGATGACTCTGCAAGTCGTCATGAAGTTTCTATTGCAATTAAGGATTCTTATCGTAGGCTACTTTCATCATCTTTAGAAACCGAATTTAGGGCTGAGTTAAAATCTAATGCCGACGATAAAGCAATAAATATTTTCGCTGAAAATCTACGCCAATTACTAATGACTAGCCCCTTGGGTCAAAAAGTATGTTTAGCAATAGACCCAGGCTTTAGAACTGGATGTAAAGTAGTTATTCTAGATGCTCAAGGTAAGCTTTTGCATAATGAGACCATCTATCCCCATCCACCACAGCGCGAAACTACCATGGCTAAGAAAAAGCTTAGTAGCCTAGTAAATATGTATAAAGTAGAAGCTATTGCCATTGGTAATGGAACTGCTGGTCGCGAAACAGAGAAGTTAGTACAAGCTACTCAATTTGATAGGAAGATACAGGCTGTGATGGTGAATGAAAATGGAGCCTCCATATATTCAGCAAGTGCTCTTGCTCGTGAGGAATTTCCAAATTATGATATTACTGTACGTGGCTCTGTTTCCATAGGTCGCAGGCTCATGGATCCGCTTGCTGAATTGGTGAAACTAGATCCTAAATCAATAGGTGTAGGTCAATATCAACACGATGTTGATCAAAAGAAATTGCAAGCAAAATTAGCAGATGTGGTTGCGAGTGTGGTTAATAATGTTGGTGTGGAACTTAATACCGCTAGCAAAGAAATTCTACAATATGTTGTTGGAATTGGGCCTAATGTTGCCAAAAAAATAGTGGACTATCGTAATGTGAATGGTGCTTTTGTGAGCAGAAAACAACTTATGGAAATAAGTGGTTTTGGTGCTAAAGCTTTTGAACAGGCTGCTGGTTTTATAAGAATTCGTGATGCCAAAAACACTTTGGATAACACTGCTGTGCATCCCGAATCGTACTCTGTAGTTGATAAAATGGCTAAACAGCTAAAAAAATCTATCGATGAACTTATTGAAAATAAAGAGGCCATAAAATCTCTAAATGCCGAGGATTTTGTTACTGTCAAATTTGGACTTTTTACTATTAAGGATATTATTGCAGAACTACAAAAACCAAATAGAGATCCGCGATCAAAAATTGATTTTTTTGAATTTGAGAAAAGTGTAAACAGCCCACAAGATCTTGAAGAAGGAATGATTTTGCCTGGTATTATTACAAATATTACTGCTTTTGGTGCTTTTGTAGATGTTGGAGTTCATCAAGATGGATTGGTACATATATCAGAACTTGCAAACGAATTTATTAGCAACCCTCACGAATATGTTAAATTAAATCAGAAAGTACAAATTAAAGTGCTAAAAGTAGATTTGCAGCGAAAGAGGTTACAATTTAGTATGAAATCTGTGAATTAAGAATTAAGAGATTGAGTTTTGATTGATAAATCTTCAAATATTCAATTCCTAATTCTTTATTCCTAATTCCTAAAACAAATGTCATTTATAACTGGAGCAAGCGGAATGTTAGGAACGCATCTAGCGTATAACCTATTAAAAAAAGGAGAATCGGTAACAGCACTCAGGCGTTCGTCGACAAACCTTACTGTAATGAAAAACATATTTTCTTTTTACGAAAATGGTGATAATTCACTTTTCGAAAAAATTAAATGGGTTGATGGTGATATTCTAGACTTTTTTATTCTCGATGCTATAATTTCTAAGCATAAACAAGTATATCATACCGCAGCTTTTGTAAGCTTTCATAAGCAAGATCATAATAAAATTCTAGATATAAATATACATGGCACAGAGAATATCGTAGAGGCTTGCATAAAGCATAATTCTAGATTAGTATATTCAAGTTCAATTGCAGCACTGGGGCGCAATATTAATGGTGAGCCAACTACCGAGAATGATTTTCGTGATAGCAGTTTTAAAAGCTCTGTATATTCTGAAAGCAAATTTATTGCAGAACAAGAAGTATGGCGAGGAATGGCCGAAGGTCTTGATGCAGTGATAGTAAACCCATCAATAATAATTGGTGCTGGGGATTGGAATAAATCTAGCGCTCAACTATTTAAAACTGTAGCTAATGGATTAAAATTTTATACCAACGGAAGCAATGGATATATTGATGTGCGTGATATTGCTGAGGTTATGAATAACCTTATGAATAGTACAATTACCGCAGAACGTTATATTCTTTCTGCAGAAAATATTACCTATAAACGACTTTTCCAAACTATTGCAAAGGAGCTGAATGTTGAAATTCCAAAATTTGTTGCCAACAAATTACTTTCAGAAATTAGTTGGCGTACGTTAGGGCTATTGAGTTTTATTACTGGCAAGACACCTCTAATTACCAAAGAAACAGCCAAAAGCGCGAATTCATTTTACAATTATTCTTCAAAGAAAATAATTGATACTCTAAACTATAATTTTATTAGCTTTGATGACAGTGTAAAACATACAGCAAATGTATTTCTCAATATGAAGAAATAGACTAAAAATAGGTTCAATATTAGGAATAACAACCATTAATAAAGCATTATGACCGGCATCAAAATAGTAAAAAATTCTGGCGAATTAGAAATCTTTGATGAGTTAAAACTACGATCTTCAATGATGCGTTCTGGCGCAAACAGCTCCACAATTGATAAAGTAATAAACGAGTTAGAATTTTATCTTCACGATGGAATATCCTCTCATAAGGTTTATAAAAAAGCCTACAGCATATTAGGGCGGATATCAATGAAAGATGCTGGTAAATATCGTCTTAAGAAAGCGATATTAGAATTAGGGCCAACAGGTTATCCTTTTGAGCAATTTATGGGAGCAATTCTTAAAACTCAAGGCTATTCCGTAAAAGTAGGTGTTCTTATTGACGGCAAATGTGTTACTCATGAGGTTGATGTTGTTGCCGAAAATGATGATAAGATTATTGTAGTAGAGTGCAAATACCATAGAACATCTAGCACAAAAAGCGATGTAAAAGTGCCTTTATATATACGCTCTAGATTTAATGATATATACGATAAATGGTCGCAAGATGGCACTTTAGGAAATAAGAAATATGAAGCATGGGTGGTTACAAATACTAGATTCACAAGCGATGCTGAGCGATATGGTAAATGTAGTGGGTTAATACTAAAATCATGGAATTATCCTTACAATAGTTCTCTTAAAGATATGATAGATGCCGCTGGTCTTCATCCGATTACAAGTTTGAGAACACTGAGTAGAAAAGACAAAAAATCATTGCTTGATCAAGGGGTAGTACTGTGCAGAGAGATTAGTAAAGAGGTGCTGCTGAAAAGTAATATTAAAAGAAATAAGATAGATAAGGTAATCGAAGAGGCTAAAATATTAACAGAATTATAGTACATTTGGAATTACCAAAACTCACAATAAATAATATAAAAATGCAAGTAAAAGCAAAAAAACATTTAGGGCAGCATTTCTTAAAAGATTTAGAAATTGCAAAAAAAATTGCTCAATGCATTGATGATAAAAACACACCGATATTAGAAGTCGGTCCTGGTATGGGTGTATTAACAAATTTCCTTAATGAAGAAAGCAAAGGGGGCGTTTATGTTGCCGAAATTGATAGAGATTCCATAGCATATCTTGTTGAAAATAATATTGTTTCTAAAGAGCAAATTTTAGGGGATTTTTTAAAACTAGATTTACATGATTATTTTGTTGATGGGGTTAATATTATCGGCAATTTTCCTTATAATATTTCTAGCCAGATACTTTTTCGTGCCATAGAAAACAAGGAGCTTATTCCTGAGTTTGCAGGTATGTTTCAGAAAGAAGTCGCAGAGCGCATAGTTGCCTCACCTGGAAGTAAAAAATTTGGCATACTGAGTGTTATGACTCAAGCATATTATGAGGCAGAATATCTTTTTACTGTTGACGAACACGTTTTCAATCCTCCACCAAGAGTAAAATCTGCCGTAATACATCTTAAGAGAAAGAAAAATACCACACTAGACTGCGACGAAAAACTTTTTAAAACAATAGTTAAAACAACGTTCAATACTCGAAGGAAAATGCTTAGAGGAAGTTTGCGACGCATTGTTGGTAAAAGTGAAGTTTTGCAGGATGAGTTTTTTCAGAAACGCCCGGAACAACTAAGCGTAGAGGACTTTGTGCATATTACTAATATTATGCGAAAGGCTATAGATAATAATAAAGAGAGTATTGAATAGGTTTATATTATTAATAAAAGGTTAAGTAATTATTACCGAAGTTGGCAGGAGTGTGATTTTATTACTTTTGTTAGCACAATACATAAATTACAATAATATGGCAACAAATATAGATTCTTCTAAATATAAAATACTTCTCGTTGATGACGAGGAAGATATATTAGAGTTTTTGGCTTATAATCTTCGCAAAGTTGGCTATGAAGTATATACCGCTGAGGATGGCATAAAGGGTATTAAAAAGGCTAAGGAGGTAATTCCAGACTTAATAGTCCTTGATGTGATGATGCCTAATATGGACGGAATTGAAGCTTGCGAAATTCTTAATGGTATTGAGGAATTAAAGCATACAATAAAAATATTCTTAACTGCTCGTGGTGAAGATTATTCTCAAATAGCAGGATTTGATGCTGGCGCTGATGACTACGTTGAGAAACCTATAAAACCCAAGGTATTGGTAAGTAGAATAAACGCTCTTTTGCGAAGACGAGAGAAGTCTATTAGTAAGGATGATAATGATAACAGCCATATTGTTAATCTTAATAATTTATCTATAGATACCGAAAGGTATATTGTGGTTCGTAAAGGTGTAGAGCATACTTTACCTCGCAAAGAATTTAAACTTCTATTGCTACTTACGTCAAAGCCAGAAAAGGTTTTTACCAGAGAAGAAATTCTTGAAAAAGTCTGGGGAAACGACGTTATCGTAGGAGATAGAACGATAGACGTTCATATTAGAAAACTACGTGATAAATTAAAGCTCAAAAGAATAATAACGGTAAAGGGAATTGGTTATAAATTTATAGAGAAATATGAAAAATAATAATAGCCCTCTTCGGTTATCATTAGTGACAACATTTTTATTATTGGTAATTAATATTATTATCTATATAATCTTCAGCGCATTATATAATCAAATGAATGAAGCGGCATTTGTATTAGGGTTTATTACATCTTTTATTTTTACATATTTCATTATATATCATACACTTGAGGCTTTTATTTATAAAAAAGTAAAACTTATTTACAAAACAATTCATAGGCTCAAAAGGGGCAAAAGTGATGTGGATATATCATTAGATTTAAAGACTGATTTGCTGGAAAATGTAAATAAGGAATTTATTGAATGGGCAAATACTCAAACAAATGAGATAAAGCAAATGAAAGAGCTTGAGCAATACCGCCGAAATTTTGTTGGCAATGTATCTCATGAACTTAAAACACCTATTTTCAATATTCAAGGATATATTTCTACCCTGCTCGATGGTGGAATTCATGATGATGAAATAAACATTAAGTATTTAGAAAAAACATCCAAAAGTGTTGATAGAATGATTAGTATGGTTGGGGATTTAGAAACTATATCTGCATTAGAATCAGGAGTAATAGAAATGAATTTTACAAAATTCAATATTATTGAATTAACAAATGAGGTAATAGACTTTCTAGAAATAAAGGCTCAAAAAAAATCTATAAACCTGTTTACTTCAGTTGACGAAAAACCTTCTTCAATTATGGTAACTGCAGATAAGGTTCGTATTCGTCAGATACTAATAAACCTTATTGATAATGCTATTAAATACATTAGCGACACTAATTCTCCTTATATAAAAGTTAGCTTTTACGATATGGATGAAAATATTCTAATAGAAATAAGCGACAATGGATTAGGAATTTCTATTGAAAACATCCCTCATCTTTTCGATAGGTTTTATAGAGTTGACACTGCTAGATCGAGAACTCAAGGTGGAACAGGTTTAGGCTTATCAATTGTAAAACACATTATTGAAGCCCATAAACAAACCATAAATGTGCGAAGTAATCTTGGTGTTGGCACAACGTTTTCTTTTACATTAAAGAAGGGATAAAACCATTATTTTATATGCAAATTAAATATCTAATTTTAATAACCATAATTTTCCAAAGCACTTTTTCGTGGGGACAAATAAAGAATAGTTTCCCTGAAGACTTTGACGACTCAGCACGTGGATATAGTGCTATGAGAGTAGTTTTTTATAATGTAGAAAATCTTTTTCACCCATCAAACGATAGCTTAAAAAATGATGATAGCTTCACTGAGGAGGGTATGAATCACTGGAGTAAATACAAATACTGGGCTAAACAAAAGAAAATAGCCCAAGTAATTACTGCTGTTGGAGGCTGGGAAAATCCTGCAATAATTGGTCTTTGTGAAGTTGAAAATAAGCTTTCACTTATACACTTAACCGCCTATACTTCGCTAAAAAACAGTAAATACTCCATTGTTCATCGTGAGTCGGAGGATTGGCGAGGTATTGATGTGGCTCTTCTATACCGAAGAGAGAAATTTAAAGTAATAAAAGACACCGCATATAATGTGCGTTTTAGTTTTGACCCAAACTCACGAACAAGAAACATACTGCATATAAAAGGCGTTGCCATGGAAACTGATACTATCCATATTTTTGTAACTCATTGGCCGTCAAAATATGGTGGAGCTTTTGTTACTATTCCCAAACGAAAACATGTAGCAAGTGAAATAAGGAAGTATACTGAGCAAGTCCTTGCAAAAAATCCACAAGCCAACATATTAATAATGGGAGACTTTAATGATGTGCCCACAGAGGAGAGTGTTATTTCTGGGCTTAGGGCAAAATCGCCTGATGCATATAATGATGGGGATTTAGTAAATTTAATGTACCCATTGATGAACAATAAAACTGGAACTCACTTTTATGCTGGCAAAACTGGAAATGAGTGGTCTGTGATTGATCAGATGGTAGTTAGCAGTTCGCTGCTCAATATAAATAACAGCATATCTGTAAAAAATAATTGTGCGCATATTTTTTCGGCGGGTTTTCTTTTAGAAACTAATAATAAAGGATTAATTGTACCCAATAGAACTTTTCATGGCATGAAATACCACGGAGGGTTTTCCGACCACCTGCCAATATATATGGATATAATAACGAAGGGCTATTCAAAATAAAACCATACATTTGTCAGCTAACATAAAACTATAAAACAATGGCTTATTATTGGTACATAATTATAATAATAGTGGCGGCTCTGGCATTTTTCATGATTCGTAGATACCGCATGTTTATGTCGGGGGTAGATACTCCTGACAGCGAAAAGCTGCTAAGGTTTACAGACAAAAACTTTTCTCATCAGATAAAGAATGGTATTGTACTTATCGATTTTTGGGCAGAATGGTGCCAGCCGTGCAAAATTCAAGGTCCTATTGTGAGTCAATTGGCCGAAGATAATACCGATAAAAATGTAAAAATTGGAAAGCTTAATGTGGAAAAAAGTCCGAAAGCTGCCCAAAAGCTAGGCATAAAAAATATTCCAACAATCATCATTTTCAAAAGTGGCAAGGAAGCTAAAAGAATGATTGGCTTAAAAAATAAGAAAGTCTTAGAAAAAGCTATTCTAGAGCTAAAATAATAAGTTATTTTTACTCTACCTTTGCAAGCACCAATATATAAAGTATAAATGCATAAATACCTTATTAAAATATTCGGTTTACTATTTATTATCGTGGCTTTCTCTAATTGTAGTACCACAAAAATAAATGCTAAAAAAAATACTCCTGAAGTCAATAGATATCAGCTTACAAATATATTTCTAACTGCAAAGCGAGACCTATTAAAAGGTAATCGTAGCTCTGCAATTCAAGGTTTTGAAAAATGTATAAAGCTAAATGAAAATCATGATGCTTCATATTATGAGCTTGCTAGAATTTATGAATTTGAAAACCCACAGTTATCTGAGGAGTATGTTAAAAGGGCTATAATAATTGACGATAATAACACTTGGTATAAAGAATTTCTAATTCAATTATATAAAGACCAACATAATTATTCTGACGCCTTAAAAATAAATAAGGAATTAATTGCTTTACAGCCAAATAATAAGAACTATTATTATCAACGTGCAAATTTGTATATTCATAATAAAGACAATAAGAATGCTCGCAAAACTTACGATGATATTATAGAGCTTTTTGGATACGAACAGGGAGTATTAGAGCAAAAAAAACAGATTTACTTAAGTAATGGAGAATTTGATAAAGCCATACTCGTTTTAGAAGAGCTTATTAAACATAATCCTAAAGAAAAAAGCTACTATGGAATGGTAGCTGAGTTATATCTAAATATGGGAGATAACGATAATGCCATGAGGTATTATCAAAAAATATTGGAAATTGATCCCAATGATGGTTATGTACATTTTGCTTTAGCTGATTATTATAAATCTATTGGTGAAGATCAAAAATCATTTTATGAGCTTAAGGAAGGCATGCGATCTAAGAGCCTGAATGTGGATTCAAAGATGAAAGTATTATTACACTTTCAGGAGATATCTACCAAGGATAAAACGTTGATACCTGCATTTGAAGAGCTCTTATCAATTGCCACAAAAGTAAATAATAATGAGCCTAAAATATTAGCTTTAAATGCTGATTATAACACTGCAAATGGAAATAGCGAAAAAGCTATTTACTATTTTGAGAGAATAATTGCTATTGACAGTAGTAAGTTTATAATTTGGGAGCAACTGCTAATTGCTGAAAATAATATAGCAAATACTGAAGCATTACTAAATTATAGCAATAGAGCATTAAAGTTATTTCCACAAAAGGCCAGTTTGTATTTTTATAATGGAACGGCAAATGCCGATTTGGGAAACTGGAAAAGAGTAAAACAATTAGCAATAATAGGTGATAATTTCATTTATAAAAAAGATGAAAAAGCATTAATGCTATCATTGAGAGCTAAGGCAGAAATGCATTTAGGAGAAATTGATAATGGCATAGCAAATTACAATAGCGCAATAGGTTTTGATTCGCAAAATACTGAAATACAATTAGATTATGCTTACTATCTAGCTCTAAACAAGAGAAATACTTCGCGCGCAGTAGCAATGGCAAAATCGGCACTTGAACTTAATGGCAATAACCCAAGATATATTTATGTATATGCGTACTGCTTATATAAAGATGGGCAATCGGCAGAAGCCATGAAATGGATTAAACCAGCATTAAAAAAATACCCTGATAGTAAGCCGCTTAACCTTCTTGATATGGAGATTAATAAAGAATAAATGATGAAAAAACACTTAATATATATAGCATTACTAAGTTTATTTTTTGTTTCATGCAGCAAAAATAAAGCTGTGGAATTGGATCCTAATGCAGTTCAAACAGACGTAGATTCTGTTTATAAACTTATGGAAAATCATCAATTTAATGCCGAATGGTTTGGTGGTAAATTCCGTGGGGCATATCATAATTCAGATGATAAGCAAATGTTTAATGGACAAATACGTATTCGTAAGGATAGCCTCATTTGGATAAGCATAACTGCTGTAATGAATATCGAAGTTTTTAGAATAGAAATAAAACCCGACTCTTTCACTTTTATAAATAGGCTTGAAAAATCGTATATAAAATCAAGCACACAATTTCTTAGAAATAGAATTGGCATTGACGTTGATTTTGAGATGCTACAAGCTGTACTATTGGGTAATGATTTTCCTTACTATCAGAATGATGTTTTTAAATTAAACACTAGAAACAACAATTACCAGCTAAGCACAATCTCTCGACGAAAGCTGAAAGCACAAAGTGAAGAGGTGGAAAAAAATTCTAAAATACTAGTACAGAATATATTAGTAGATAAATTTACCTATAAGATTGATAAACAAACTGTAAAGGTTGTTGGTAATGACAAAACAGTATTACGAATTAATTACAATAATTTTCAGGAAATTGGAAATCAATTATTTCCTCATAATATGATTATAAAGTATAAAGAAGATAATAAGACTTTTATAGAATTTAATTTTTCAACTATTACTGTGGATGAAAAACTACGTTTCCCTTTTAGAATATCAAAAAAGTATAGCGAAGAGAAAATAGATGAAAGAAAATCTTATAAAAACAATAAAGAATAGGCGATTAATAATTAACAATTTGCTTTTAATAATAAAATAATATTTATAATTTAAATATCAATCATACGTTATAAATTAGCCATAGCAAAATTACTTATTATTATATAAACCGTGCATATAACTATACTTCATAAACTTCTAGTATTAATGATGTTCCTAAGTTTTTTAGGAATATCTAATAATGCTATTTCCCAAAATAAAAAGAAAACTAAGAAGCAGTTGCAATCACAGCAAAAGAGTATTACAAAAAAAATTAATTATACAAAGCACCTCTTAAAGGAAACAAAAAACAAAAAATTATCATCACTGAATGAATTAAGTTTACTTCATATGCAAGTAAATGAGCGTAAGCAACTCATTAGATCTTATGGAAATGAGATTTCGCTTATTGACAATCAGATTAAGACAAATCAGGATGATATTATGCGCCTAGAGCGAGACTTAAAATTGCTCAAAAAGGAGTATGCCCAACTAATATATCAATCATATAAAAGTCGCGATAATTTTGATCAATGGATGTTCTTATTTGCCAGTAAGGATTTTTATCAGGCAATGAGGCGTATGCGATACTTAAGAGAATACAATGAATACCGTAGGCTTAAAGCCACAGAAATTGAACAAACAAAAATTAGTCTGCAAGAAGAAATTGCATTATTAGAAGAGCAAAAAGATGAACGGTTAGGCGTTTTAGTTAGTAAAGAAACTGAAACCAGAGAATTAGAAAATGATAGACTTAGAAAACAGCGGACTATCAATAATCTTAAAAAAGAAGAAAAAAATATACGTAAGCAACTTCAACAACAACAAAGAGAATGGAATACCTTAAGCAAGAAAATTCAGAAAATTATTGAAGATGAGCTTAACAAAACATCGCCTGATGGAAACAAAATACCATTAACTCCGGCAGAGGTAGCATTAGGAGAGAGCTTTGTTTCTAATGCGGGAAAACTTCCATGGCCAACAACACGGGCAAATATTATTAGCAAATATGGAAAACATCGTCACCCCGATATGCCAGGTATAATAGTTAATAATAGCGGTACTGATTTCCGTTGTGAAAAAGGGACAACGGTAAAAGCTGTTTTTGAAGGAAAAGTTACAAAGATTTTTGTAATGCCACGATATTATAAGGTTATAATGGTGAAACATGGAGCATATTTAACGGTGTATAGTAATATAAAAGATGTATTTGTGCAAGAAGGGCAAATGGTGAAATTGAAAGAAAAGCTAGGAACTGTATGGACAGACCCTAACTCTGGAGAAACAATTCTGCACTTTGAATTGCGCAAGGGAGCTGTCCCTCAAAATCCTAGTAAGTGGTTACTTAAACAAAAATAATTTTACTACATTTGTGTAATCTTTGTATAGCTGTTACTAAAATGCTCCTATTATGAAAACATTTCTCCTAAATTTTGTATTAATACTAATTAGCTCTGTTGCTATTTCGCAAGCAATTGTAAACTTATCTCCACCTACGACCTATAAAAACAATACTACTACTTTTAGTATTACTGGGCATAATACCCATTTTAAAGCTGTAGATTCTAATTTTGTTACGTTTACTAATGGAACTGATGTAGTTAGCAAATGGATAAAACAATTATCTGACGAATCGTTCTTATATTGCTTTGATATGGGGCCTTTTCAGAATACTGGCTTTTACGACCTCCGTATTATCAACTCAATTGATGATACTTTAAAATATGAAGATGCCGTATTCATTAGTAATTCGCATATGTATTTAACTGGTACTAGTCAATATACACTTAATATTAATGAGAATTATAATATTAATGTAACTGCTGATCTTACTCATTTTGATACCGCAAGTAATCTTTTAGCCTATTTTGTAAACAATACAAACGATACTATTAGTGTAGACTCTATCGGCATAATAGGGCATTCCAATATTAATTTATTTCTTAACACAAATATTAATGATTTCGGAATATACAATCTATTTATTTACAACAGTATTGATGGACTACTTTATTATCAAAATGCTATTAATATTATTAATAATAATTATACCCAAATTGATAAAGTGTCTCCTGATACATTAATAAATTATGGAACATTACCTATAATTACTTTATACGGACATAATACTCATTTTACTCAAGATTCTCCTACCATATTATTGACAGGTATAAATAATTTTTCTATTCATGATATAAATATAATAAACGATAGTGTTTTAACAATTAAGGTAGCAATCCCCATTGCTTGCAAGGACATGGATTATATGCTACTTAGAGGTTTCGTCTATAATAACGTTGATGGTTTTTTGGGATTTAGTTTTAATGCAGTCTTAATCGGCAGTCTTAATAAGTCAAATATTAATAATATTATAGAGCTTTTTCCTAACCCAGTAGATGATGGTAGAATTAATATTAATTTCCATGATATTCCTTCAAAACAATCTACATTAAGCATTTATAATTCTCTAGGTCAAATGGTGCTATCAACAAAGTTACAAAAAGGAATATCTAATCAAATAATCTCTGTTTCGGAGCTTAAGAGTGGTGTTTACTTTTATAGCTTAACAATTGATAATACAAAACTTGATGAGGGTAAGTTTATTATTAAATAGCTTACTTTTTAGTGTATTTAGATATAGGTTGTGCGTCGTGAATAAAAACCAATGAAGAAAGAATGGACTAACATATTGAAAAGAACAAAACGACTTAAACTTAATCACTGGCAAATCCTTGACCACTTTTTTATTGTAGTCTACATTCTAATCATTCCAGGATTTACTCTATTCAGCTTACTTGAAATATACGTAACTAAAACCTATGACGGAGTAAGAACTGCGAACGAACTCATTTCAACCGCGTGGCCATGGCTAATTCTTGCTGTAGTATTTTACTTCATTCAGAAAAGACGACTACGGTTTATAAAGGTAGGTGTTAAATACTCAGAGCAAGAATTTCAAGAAGCGATTGAAAGAACTTCGAAGGAATATGAATGGCAAATTGTACATAATAATAAAAAATTATTCCAAGCTCATCGACCTTCGAATTGGACAGGCAGTTGGGGTGAGATGATAACAATAATAAAAGGTGAAGACCGACTTTTCTTAAACAGTATTTGCGACCCCAATAAGATGAGTTCTGTAGTTTCATTTGGATGGAACAAGAGAAACATTGACACTTTTCTAAAAAACCTTGTTGATGTAAAAAAAGACATTCCAGTTTTAGAAAATGTATAGAAAAATAAAAAATAGTGAACTTATAATAAAATCTTGAGTCGAGTATTTATTTATCCATTATGCCCATTTCTCATTGGTTTTGAAGTTTACGTGGTTTTCAACGTGCTTTCTGTAAATGCTCGATTTAAGATAAAAATTCCATATCTTCGCTAAAATAAATTTCATAATGGCAAAGGTAAAAAATAAGACTAGTTTTTTTTGTAAAAGTTGTGGTAATGAATACTCTAAATGGATGGGGAAATGCTCTGCCTGTGGGGAATGGAATACCATTGTAGAAGAAACCATACGAATAGAAAGTGCTCCTAAATGGCAAAAGGACGAAGCAAAAAATAAGAAAAAAACTCCACAATTAATTCATAAGCTACAGCAAACCACAGAAGACAGAATAGATATGCAAAACCAAGAGCTCAACAGGGTACTTGGTGGCGGACTGGTAAAAGGTAGCTTAGTTCTTTTAGGTGGAGAGCCAGGCATAGGTAAATCTACTTTACTTTTACAGGTTGCTATAAAAGCTAAAAAGCTAAGAATTTTATATATTTCTGGAGAGGAAAGCGAGCAGCAAATCCGCATGCGTGCCGACAGAATTGGGATTGAAAATGAAAACTGTTTTATTCTAAACGAAACCTCTACCGAGAGCATCTTTCAGCATTTAGCAAATATGGACAAAGTTGATATATTGGTTATCGATTCCATACAAACACTTCAATCAGAGCGTATTGATAATACAGCTGGAAGCATAACTCAAATTAAAGAAACAACAGCAGAGCTTCAGCGTTTTGCTAAAGAGAGCCATATTCCAGTGTTTATTGTAGGGCATATTACCAAAGATGGAAGTATTGCCGGCCCAAAATTACTAGAGCATATGGTGGACACTGTTCTACAATTTGAAGGCGATAGAAATTATGGTTATAGAATTCTTCGTTCATTGAAGAATCGCTTTGGCTCAACTTCTGAACTAGGGATTTATGAGATGCTATCAAATGGTATGCGCGAAGTAACCAACCCATCAGAAATTCTTATTTCACAACGCGATGAGCAAAGTAGTGGTGTAGCAATTGCCGCTACTATGGAAGGGGGAAGAGCAATGCTAATTGAAGTACAAGCATTAGCAAGCACGGCAGTTTATGGTACTCCACAGCGTAGCGCTATGGGTTTCGATACCCGTAGATTAAACATGTTACTTGCTGTTTTAGAAAAAAAGGCAGGATTTAAACTCAATACTAAGGATGTATTTCTAAATATTGCTGGAGGTATTAAAGTTGACGATCCAGCAATTGATCTTGCTGTAATTTGTGCAATACTATCTTCGAATTATGATGTAGCAATTGAAGACAATGTGTGTTTCGCAGCCGAGGTGGGCTTAAGTGGAGAAATAAGAAGTGTAAACCATGCAGAACAGAGAATACGCGAGGCAGAGAAATTAGGATTCTCTAAAATTCATATTTCAAAATATAGCCTTAAAGGAATTCACCAAAAAAACTATAAAATACAAATTGTAGGTCATAGTACTCTTGAGCAGGTATTCAAATCTTTATTCGTAAAAAAATAATGGGTTAACCTAAATATTCAATATTCAAACGGTGAATAATTTGATCTGCATTTGCAGGTTTAACACCTTTGTCCTGAGCGTCAACAAAAATGGTTTTCATTCCAGCATTTTTACCAAAAGCCATATCACTTATGCTATCACCTATCATTATCGACTTGCTAAAATCAACTTCAGGGAAATCTTTCTGAGCGGATAATGCCATTCCTATTTCAGGTTTACGACATTTATCACCACTATCTTTTAGTGCTGGGCAAAAATAAATAGCATCTACCCTACCTCCTGCACTAATAATTTGTTGTAACATATAATCGTGGATATTCTTTAAATCCTCAGTACTCATTTCACCTTTACCCACCCCCTGTTGATTGGTAACTATAAAAATATACTTGAAATATTTTTGGAAATTAGTAATCGTATCAAGAACTCCATCTAGAAAATGAAAATCCTCAATATGTTTAACATAATTCCCTATTATTCTACGATTTATAACCCCATCTCTATCAATAAAAACAGACCAGTTATCCTTAGTAGTTAAGTTTTTTAAATTCATCTTGTGCTCTTTTATAATCTTCAGGAATACCTATATCCAAAAAGTAATTTGAAAAAGGAAATCCGTAAAAGTCAAATTTTTCTAATAATTTCTCAAAAACATCCTTCTCCATAGAAAACTTCTGCGGTAAATTGGCCTTTTCAAAAAATCTTTTATTAATAATATATACACCACCATTTATTACACCCCTACCACGTAATTCTCCCTTCTCAGCAAATTTTCTTATTATATATTCTTCTATCAATACACTTCCGTAACGATCAATAGATTCTAACTCTCTTAATGCAAGAGAGAACAAGCTATTGACTTTCTTATGCTGTAAATAAAACTCTTTTAAATCTATTTCGAAAAGAGTATCTCCATTGAGAACAATTAACTCATCAGTACTTCTTTTATGAAAAGCATTCAATATACCTCCACCTGTTCCCAGTGGATTTTCTTCATAAGCATATTCTATATCAATACCGTTGAACTTATCTCCAAAATAACTACTTATCGATTCAGAAAGATAGCCCACAGAAAATATAATCCTGTTTATACCATATTTAGATAAATAATTTAGCTGATACTCCAAAAATGGCCTACCATTAATAGGAGCCATAGGTTTAGGAAGTTCTTTAACTACTTTTTGTAACCTTGTACCAAAGCCACCAGCTAATATTATTGCCTCTGTAATCATCGTGGAAACATTTCGGATTCTACATACTGACAAATAATATGACCTATCATAATATGCGACTCTTGAATACGTGGAGTATCAGTAGATGGTACATTAATTACAATATTTGCAATGTTTTTCATATTACCACCAGTTTTTCCAGTGAGAGCAACAGTTTTAGCACCTAATTCATTAGCTGCCTCAAAAGCTCTGATAATGTTTTTTGAGTTGCCAGAAGTAGAAATGCCAACAAGAATATCACCTTTCTTGGCTACGCCTCTTATATATCTTGCATAAATTTCGTCATAGCTATAATCATTTGCTACAGCAGTAAGGTATGAGGTGTTTACATGCAGAGCTTCTGCCGCTAAGGGTGGTCTATCGTAATAAAATCTACCCGATAATTCTGCTGCTATATGCTGAGCATCAGCTGCACTACCACCATTACCACAAAAATATACGGTGCCACCATTTCGATAGCATTCTACCATTTGAGCGGTAACAATTTCTATATTTTTATTTAGCTCACTGGAATTAATAATAGCTTGCTTTACGGCTATAGATTCTTTTATTATTTTCTTTATTTCCATAGTTATTTCATATTTGTGTGGCAAATTTACGGAAATATATTACATAAGACACAATGACCGAATGATGGTTTTGTTAGCAAATGTAATATTCCATTATTTATTATCACTTTAATTTATATCAATATTCTCCCAGTCATAGCTTCTGGAATATCAACGCCCATCAATGTAAGCATGGTTGGCGCAATATCAGATAAGCGCCCGTCGCTCATTTTAGAAAAATCAGAATTAATAATAAATACTGGCACCTTATTAAGGCTATGTGCTGTATTAGGGCTTCCATCAGCATTAATAGCATTGTCCGAATTTCCATGATCAGCAGTTAAAAGAACGGCGTAATTATGTTTTTTCGCAGCATCAACTACCTCACCTACGCTTTTGTCAACAGTTATTATTGCTTTTTCAATTGCTGTATAAATCCCCGTATGACCTACCATATCACTATTGGCAAAGTTTAGACAAATAAAATCATATTTCTCAGAATTTATTGCGGCAACGACTTTCTCGGTAACCTCTGGAGCCGACATTTCAGGCTGTAAATCATAAGTAGCAACCTTTGGAGAGCTTACCATTATTCTATCTTCACCATCAAAGGGTTTATCTGTTCCTCCAGAGAAAAAGAATCCCACATGAGGATATTTCTCAGTTTCGGCAATACGAAGTTGCTTAAGTCCTTTTTTAGAAAGAACCTCGCCCATTGTATATTCCAAATTTGGCTTATCAAAAATAATATTTACATTCTTAAAACTATCATCGTAGCGAGTCATTGTATAATATTCCAAAGGAATTGTTTTCATTCCTTCTTCGGGCATATTTTGCTGACTAAGTACAGTTGTGATTTCTCTTAAACGATCTGTGCGAAAATTAAAACATATAACCACATCTCCTTCAGAAATAGTTGTGAGTGGTTTTCTTTGTTCCTTATCCATTATTACGGAAGGGTTTACAAACTCATCAGTAATATTATTCTTATAAGAATATTTTATTGCCATTTCAGCACTCTCAAAACTATCACCTTTCCCTTCAACCATAAGATCGTAGCCCTTTTTTACCCTTTCCCAACGCTTATCTCTATCCATGGTGTAATACCTACCACATACCGTTGCAATTTTAGCTGTTTTATCTAAAATGTAATTCTCTATTTCATTAATAAAACCTAAACCACTTTTTGGGTCAGTATCTCTACCATCCATAAGTGCATGAATAAATACATCCCGCAAGCCTTTATCGTCTGCAAGTGCAACAAGTTTTTTAATATGTTCCATTGACGAATGCACCCCTCCATTAGAAACCAAACCCAATAAATGCACTTGTTTATTTGCTTCTTTGGCATAGGTAAAAGCTTTTTCTAATTCAATGTTCTTAGAAATACTATCATCTTCAATAGCCTTATTAATACGAACAAGATCTTGATAAACAACTCTTCCCGCACCAATATTCATATGACCTACTTCTGAATTTCCCATTTGTCCATCAGGTAGCCCAACCTGCTCACCAGAAGCATCAAGATGTGCTTTTGCCACTTGTGAGTCTTGGTAAAACTTATCAATATTTGGTGTTTTGGTATTATAAATAGCATCGGCTTTATTGTGTTTGCCTTCACCCCAGCCATCCATTATTATTAGAATTGATTTTTTATACGTTGTCATAGCATATTATATATTATTGTAATGCAAAATTATTACTTTATTACTTGCGTTTCAGAAAATAATTTATCACATTTTATCTATTGCTTCTTGATAATCTTTCTCAGAAAAATTATATTCATACCTATATTTATATTCAGAAATACTACCACCATCCCATGATTCTTCTAAAAATATATTTCTCAAAATATCCTGACCCTCAATTCTATAATGAACAATTGAAATAGTATCGTTAAAAATAACTTTTGTGGAATCTGCACTGAAAGGTGGAGGTGATGGTGAACCACCTTTTAAACTTGCAGAAGAAACGTAGGATTCATTTATATTAATACTTAATGAATCATTCGCTAAGCCTTTCTTATAATTAACAAGAATGATCTTATTGCTAGTATTATTGCTGATAAAATATTCACTATAAGTTTCTGGAGATTCTTTAATACACGAACTCAATAAAAAAAATATTGTTGATATTATTACTAAAGAACGGCTCATTATTATTTATTTTGTATGATTAGTAAGGATAAATGAATGTGATAATGATGAGAATTTTATTCTAAAAAGGCCACAGTATAAAACAATATATGAGTACAATATTTAGCTAGTATATTCCTAGTTATTAATAGTAAGGATATTACCATCATAATAAGTATAATATCTTTTTAATGGAATTGTGGCAGGACCATGAATCACACTTCCATCAAGAATACCAAATTGAGAATCGCATGAAGTTGTATCGGAACATGTTATTCCCGTGTCATCCATAGTGATGCGAGCAAATTCTTCAAAAGGATCGAAAGGGCACGCTCTATCGTAAGCTACAAATTGGTCAACAGCCACACGATACACAATAATGCCTTTATAACCACCTGTAAGATATACCCACCCACCAATGCTATTTAGTTCAATGTACATTGTAGATGAAATATCAAGATTGAAATTCACAGCTACTTCAGGAATTACATCGTGAGGTTCTTTCTCGCGACAACTCATTATAACCATTGTGAAAATTATAATAATTACTCCGAATATTATTTTTATTGACTTTTGCATATTATACTATTAATGCTGCGAAAATAATATTATTGTATGATATAATTATTTTTTTATCCATAATAATTGTTTTTTATTATATACGACTGTATATCATACAGTTTCAAAATATTTATATCAATAATTAATGTAATATACTTTAGTTAGTGAATATTAACTATCTTTGCGCCCTAATTACAAATTACAAATGCAAACAGAAAGACAAATACAGATAATAGATGTATCCATGGAGCTTATTGCCGATAAGGGTATTCAGGGGTTTACAATAAAAAACCTTTCACATGCAATAGGTATTTCAGAACCCGCAATTTATCGTCATTTCAAAAGCAAAACCGATATTTTACTTACCGTCCTCAATAATTTTAAGGAAATGGGAGAAATGATGTCAATGATTGTTTCAAATGATGATACAGCAATCCAAAAGATTGAATTTATGTTTTCCAAAATGTTGGAAATATTTACAGAACAACCTTCTATTATTTCTATAATATTTTCTGAAGAAATTTTTAAGAACGAAACTGTTTTAAAAACCACTATTATAGATATATTGAATATTCACCAAAATAATATTGAAAGCATTATTGAAAAAGGACAGTTGGATAATAATGTGCGGAAAGATATTGATAAAAGCAGCTTTGCTCTAATATTTATGGGATCGTTACGATTATTAGTAAAACGATGGGACTTAAATGATCATAATTTTAATCTGGAAAAAGAAGGCGAAAAACTTATTGATTCATTTAAGCTATTGGTTATATAAACTCAAAATAGAATTTTAAAAAAGATATTGGGCGATTGCAAAATCGTCTTTTTAATAAACTAAAAGTTAGTTAGCATTAACTAGAAATAATTTGACTATGAATAAACGAGTAATAATGATACTAATAATGGGATTCTTTTTCTCATTACTTATTCCCAAAGCAGCAAATGCATGCGAAATAGAATTTGAAATAAAAAAGGGAAAAAAGGAAGCTTATCAAGTAGGAGACACAATTGTAGTATTAGTAAAAGTTGCACTAACTCACAGGTCTTGCCCAGTAAAAATGAAACAAACAAAGTTTAGTATGAAAGGGTTGAAAGTTGTAAAATCTACTCCATGGAAACAAACCGCAGCTAATGATTGGGAACGAAAATTAATGATTGTTGTAAAAGAATCTAAAGAGGGTAAATTGAACCTTACCGCCATAAGAGAATGTGAAAAAGATGGTGGATTTGGTACTATGAAATTAGAATTGGCAAAATAATTATATATATGAAGAACCTTATATTTTATTTATCACTGCTATTGATGCTACAAGTTTCTTTTGTAAGCTATGCACAAGAAGATGATTTTGATGATTTTGAAACAGAAACAGAATTTTCATCAAATGAGCAAGTGGATGACGAATTCTCAAATGATGAGTTTGTAGATTCTGATGAATCTATTTCAACAGACGATGAATTCGGTGAGTTTTCTGATGAGGCTTCCTTTGAGGCAAAGCCCAAAACAAATTGGAATCGCTTTTATTGGGCAATATCCATATTGTTTGCTACCCTAATAGCAGGAATATTTGTTCGTTTTGAGGCCACTAGAAAAATTAGACCCATATTTCTATTAGCCGCAGTGGTTATTTTAGGATTTTATAGAGGAGGGCCGGGCATTATATCAAGTTTTCAAAACACTTTCTTGTTTTTTATTGGGGCTACAGATAAATGGCCAGCAATAGTTCTCTTCTTAGGACTCATTCCTATTACATACTTTTTTGGAAAAGTTTTTTGTGGTTGGACCTGTTACCTTGGAGCAATTCAAGAGTTTCTATATATTGGCAAGTTCAAAATATTGCAAAGCGAAAAATCACAAAAAGTAATGAGAATTATACGTTACATAATATTTATAATTCTATTAGCGCAACTAACATTTACTGAAGGAATTGAATGGAGTAAGATAGGCCCTTTCAAAGTAATTTTCAATCTATTTTCTCCTAATATCACTGGCTATATCTTACTTGCAGTTTTACTGCTAAGTTCGCTATTTATTCATCGACCTTTCTGTAAAATGGTTTGCCCAGCAGGGCTTTTTTATGGCTGGATAACAAAGTTGCCAGGAGCTTCTGTATTAGGAATTACTGACTCATGTGCAGGCTGCAAAACTTGTAGCATTTCATGCCAAATAAATGCAATAACTCGTGATGATAAAACATCTATACTTGATAATCAAGAATGCATAATGTGTGGTGAATGCATGAGTGATTGTAAAATACACAGTATTCAACCCTTTATGAAAGGTAAAACTCACGCAAGTAAACTTACTTTGAAAGGAATAAAAAAATTAAAAATTAAGTAATTCAGAATATAGTAGATATACGAAAACCTATAAATTTTAATCATATGATACGAAAGATACTAGTTTTAGCAATTGTAATAGTTTTTTTTAGCCAAAATATATCTGCTCAAATGGATTGCCGGAGCATGCTCGGCGCACATCTAACTCCTTTCAAAAAAGATGTGCCAATTTTATGGGGCATTGAAGCTACTGTTGCGCCAGGTATTATGTCTAGTCCTTATGATAGTTTAGGCAAAACTTTATTAAATGGTGGAATGCTATTGGCTGCCTTGGATTTTGGTTTTGGAGAACAAAAACATCATATCTATCTTGAGGGAGGTTATAAAAACTGGGTAAACTCTGAATTTGTTGCTGAAGATTCCGCAGCTAAGAGCAAACATTTTGGTTTGCGTCAAGCATTTTATAGCTATACAAATGACAAAACTAAGATAAAATTAGGTCTACATGAAACTAGACTTGGTGATTTTTTTCTAGTTGATGAGAGAGTTTTAGGAGCGAGTATAGATCATGAAATTGGTGCATTTACTCTAAATGCAAGAGTTGGTACTGTAAGTACCAGTTTTGCTAGAATGGGAAAATTTTGCGCTAATCGCCATTTATATAGTATTATAAACCCAAACTACACCGAAAATATTGGCAATAAAATTGGCGAAACAAATATGGCTGGTTTCGTTATAAATTGGAATCCCCATTACGAAAAAGAAAATTCTTCATCAACTAATAGTGATGAATTCTCTGAAGATGATGAGTTTACTAATAGTAGCGATGAATTTCACGAAAATCATGATTTTAATGAGTTTGGTGATACCGATGACTTTTCAAATGAAGATGATCAGTCAAAATATAAAGTTAGGATTAGCAATATAGGATTAGTATTTTATGACGAATTTGGTAGCGACAAATATATTCCTGATAATAAATTATATACTGGTGCTTTAGTTGATTTAAATTTACCTTTTGACTTTTTTCTCCAAACTGGAGGGATATATCAAAACATGAAAAATAACGATGCAGTTGTATATATTGCAAAATTTGGGAAAAGTAAATCCTGGGAAAATGCATCTTTAACAAAGCTAAGCGGAGCATTTATTGGAAAATATGATATTGATGATAATGCCCGCTTCCAACCTTTATTTAGCAATTTATTTATAGGTGAAGTAGTAAGAATGGACGCAGCAGAATTTCCCCTTTGGCAAATAGCTCTAAAGCATAGATTTCCTGGTAAAATGAAATTTCACTTTGCAATTAAAGCCGTTGGACAAATTGAAGACGCTAAAACAAATGAGCAAGATATTGAAGTTGGAGCCCTTGCATTTAATAAACATTTAAAAATTACTCTAATCGGTAGCAGAATAGAGACACTATTACTTCCAAAAGAATTTTACATGGCAAGAGTTGAACTAAGGCTTGCTTTTTAGATAACTATTATAACTCATTATGTTAACAAATAATAAAAACAAAGAAAATAATTGGTAAGTTAGCGAATACTAACTAACTTTGCACAAAATTACAAATAATATATATAAATTATGGAAAATATACTTATTAAATTATTAAAATACAAGTGGTTATCAATGTTGGCTGTTATTATAGCATCGGCATTCTTCATTATAGAGATGAAGGAAAATACAGCAATGGAAACAAATTTGGATAAATATATGCCGCAAGATCATCCTGCTTTTATATATAGCGATAAGGCTGAAAGTTGGTTTAACATCCAGGATGGAATTATTATAGCTGTTGAGAATAAAAACGGTATTTATAATTCCGAAACACTAGATACAATAAAGCAACTAACCAAGAGGTTTCAAAAGTTTGATGAAATTGAAAAAAGTGACGTAACATCTCTTTATAATGCTGACAATATTGTTGGAACAGAAGATGGAATGGACGTTAAGCGTTTCTACAAACGAGTTCCAAAAACTGAAGAAAAGTTGCTTCTACTTAAGGAAAATGTAAGAAAAAACGAAATGGTATATGGTAGACTTGTTTCAGAAAACGAACAGGTTACTGTAATAATTGCTGAAATTGCTGATGATGTATTTTCGCCTGAATTTTATGATGAAATACTTAAATCGGCAAGATTATCAGAAACAGAAGATATTAAAATACATGTAGCTGGCCGACCAATAGTTGAGGGGGAAATGGCTCTCTTGGGTCCTGCTGACATGAAAAAAATGATTCCAATAGTGATTCTAGTAATTATTGTTGTATTATTTTTCACCCTCAAAAGCGTTAAAGGTACCTTTATTACTTTAGGGGTAGTATTTCTATCAACAATATGGGCCTTTGGTCTAATGGCAGCAGTTGGAATTCCGATTTATGCTGTATCTACCATGATACCTGTAATGCTAATTGCTATTGGTGTAGCTGATGGCATTCACTTATATAGCCACCTACATACTTTTGTTGATCACAATCCTACTGCTAGTAAATACGACGCAACCAAGGATATGATTATACATATGTGGAAACCAGTTGTTATGACATCTGTCACTACTGCTGTGGGTTTCATTTCACTCCTTACATCAGAGGTATATCCCGTAAAATATTTTGGATTATTTACCGCTTTTGGAGTTCTTATGGCAATGGTTTTTTCTTTAATATTCTTACCTGCGGCAATTATGATATTTGGTTTGCCTAAAGCAAAAAAAATAAATAAAGATGAAGATAAAGATGGTCACTCTCATTCAAAATTAGCAAATATTTTTGCTGCTGCAGTTGTTAAACACAAATATGTATCAATATTGGGCTCTGCTTTAATAATAGTTTTATCGATAGTTGGAATGCAAAAAATGTGGATTAACTCAAGCTTCTTAGATAAATTTGAAAGTGATAGTGATATAGTAATGACCGACAAATTTATTAATGAAAATTTTGGTGGTACCAGTTCCTTAAATCTAATTCTTGATGCAAATGGATTAAAGGACGTTTTTAAAGAACCTGCTGTTCTTACATTAGTAGATAAAATGCAAAAAGACGTAAACACACAGCTACAGGTGGTAGGAAACACCTTTTCTTTAGCAGACTATATCAACAGAATGAATAAAGTTATGAATGCTGATAAGGAGGAGTTCAATAAAATACCTGATAGCAAAGAAATGGTGGCGCAGTATTTACTACTATACGAAATGTCTGGTGACCCTGAGAACCTAAATAAGGTTGTTGATTATAATTATGAAAAATTAAACATTACTTTTCAGCTAAAAAAGGATGATTCACAATCAATTAATTCCGCTCTTGATATTATTCATTCTTATGAAGATGAGTTTAACGATATGGGCATTAGTATGAATTATGCTGGTAGCGGATATAAGGGATTGATATTCACCGATTTAATACTTGAAGGGCAAATAAAAAGTCTTGTGCTTTCTTTGCTAATTATTATAGTATTACTATCATTAATGTTTAAGAATATAGTAATTGGTCTAATTAGCGCAGTGCCTATTATTTTGACCGCAGCAATTAGTTTTGGTATTATGGGATTCTTAAATATTCCCTTGAGCACAACTACTGCATTGCTTTCGAGTATAGCAATTGGTATTGGTATAGATTATGCCGTTCACTTTTTGGAGCAATATAGAATTAATGCAGAAAAATCTGATGATAAAATCAAAGTAGCACAGCTTACTATGGCACATTCTGGAAAAGCAATTATATTTAATGCAATAGTTGTAATTGCAGGATTCTTGGTATTATTGTTTTCAGTATTTCCTCCTAACCGTGAGCTTGGAGCTTTAGTATCATTAAATATGTTTACTAGTTTAGTTGGTACATTAACAATCATGCTTGTTCTGCTGTATATAAGCAATGTGTATTTTAAGAAAAAATGAAAAGAATAGAGGAATGGAGAAATGATATATTGGTATAATGAATGAAATAAAAACCATTGAACCATTTAAACTTTTGAAC
>JAGLDA010000009.1 GCA_023145955.1 Bacteroidales bacterium | reverse complement strand
CCTCAGTGGAAGAATTTTCCACAAGTATTAAGCAAACATCTTCAGTTGCCAGCATTAATATATGAGCGTATTGGATATGGTGAATCAGATTTTTGGGCTAATGATGAGATAAAATCTAAATTTCTTCATAATGAGGCCAATGTGATACTGCCTGCATTAATTAAGGAGCTAGAAATAAAGAATAATATAATTCTTTTTGGCCATAGTGATGGTGGTACTATTTCACTAATTCATTTAGCAAAACCACTACCACAAATAAAAGCTGCTATAGTAGAAGCTCCTCATATTTTTCTTGAAGAGCATTCGCTATATGGTATTAGAAAAGCCCGTAAACTACTTGATAACAGTACTATAATTAGTATACTTAACAAGTATCACCAAGGTAGGGCATATACTCTCATTGACAAATGGACTGCACATTGGCTTGCTGCCAATGATATAGATTGGAACGCAAAAAGTGAATTAAATAAAATCACATTACCATTATTACTAATTCAAGGTTATAATGATGATTTTGGCACTTTTGCACAAATTGACAATGTTGCCAGTAGTGTGAAAAGCAAAATTATACAAGTTGAAAAAATAGAAGATTGTGGTCATGTGCCTCATCTCGAAAAACAAGAAATAATAATAGATCTTACAAAAGATTTCATCAATAGTATTTAATAAAAATCATGGATAGAATAAAGAAATATTTCCCTAAGCTAAGTGATAATCAACTAAATAAATTATCACAATTACCAGCCCTATACGAAGAGTGGAATGCTCAAATAAATGTAATATCTCGTAAGGATATGGAACATTTTATAGAGCGCCATATCTTACATTCTTTAGCCATAGCTAAGGTAATAAAGTTTGAAAATGGAACAGAAATTCTTGATATTGGCACCGGTGGAGGATTTCCTGGCATTCCCTTG
Source organism: Bacteroidales bacterium (assembly GCA_023145955.1). Classification (GTDB taxonomy): domain Bacteria; phylum Bacteroidota; class Bacteroidia; order Bacteroidales; family UBA1556; genus UBA6267. Next base: position 1,869 of record JAGLDA010000009.1, on the reverse strand, counting down.
GCGATTATATTTCCTAAATGTGAGTTTCACCTAGTTGACTCCATTGGCAAAAAAATAAAAGTAGTACAAGCAGTAGTAGATGCTCTAGAGCTAAAAAACGTAACTGCAGAAAAGAATCGTGCCGAAAGTATTAATAAAAGCTACGATTTTGTTGTTAGTAGAGCTGTAACAGCATTGCCAAAATTCATTCCATGGACAAAAAATAAAATTAGAAAAAATGGATTCAATAAATTACCAAATGGAATTATATACCTTAAAGGTGGAGATTTCAGAAATGAATTAGAGAAAATAAAACGTAAACATAAAACATTTGCTATTGATAAGTTTTACTCTGAGGAGTTTTTTGAGACTAAGTATGTTATTCATATTAATGCATAGGTGGTTATATATATTGGCACTACTAGTTTTATTGTAGGTTCTATTAATTTCTATTTATATAATAAATTTTAAAAGTGTAATCAGTAATCAGTGGGTCAGTAATCAGTCCCAGTAGCTATCGGGACAGATAAAATTATAAGAAAATTATTGCCCACGAAAAGCAGACAATAATTTATATTAAACACCTTAATCTACAACAATCTTATGCTGCTCTACTTTATCGGCATATTGCAGTTGGACTATATAAATCCCTTTAGATTTATCTCCTAAGTTTACTTTTAGTAATTCATCATAGTTATTGCTAATATTCTTTTGGTAAACAATTTTACCCAACATATCTAAAACAATAACCTTATTGGGAGTTATATTTCCAAATTTGATATTAAAGCTTCCATTATTTGGATTTGGGTATACTTCAGATGTTTTAGTCATAGCATTCATTTGCTCATAGCTCAAAGGATAATCTACCGTGAAATTATACACCAAAGACCTGCCAAAATCTGCCTCAAAATTCTTCAGATAACCATTACTTATAGTACGCATTCTAAAAAATCCACTTCCATCATTATTGGCAAAGAAAGATAGACCATCATCATCGGTATCTAATATTTCTAGCTTATAACACCCTATACTTAAGTTTATAGTATCACGATAGTATGTATCAGCAGTTAGGTTACTCTTCTCAAATACAATCCCATTTGAATTAGATATTCTATAAGATGTTTCGTTGCCAGCATGGTTAGTTCTAAACTGAACAATAAACTCATTTGGCAATACATCAGGAATCTCAAAATTAGAATTATAGGTATTATTATGAGAATATTCATCGGCACCCCCATTTGGGCTCTTCACTTCCACTCTAAATACATTTCCAGTAGGATTAAGGCTACTCCATAACTCATCATTTGCTATTAAAGTTATTTCAGTTTCTTCATCCGTAGCTAGGAATCCATTCCAAGTATATGTTTGCCTATTACTAGCATCATTTATCCAATATTCTACCACTACAGACGATAGAGAAGTGGCACCGGTATTTCTTATCATAATGGTTGGCGAAGTACAAATCATATTCTCCCTATGGTTTTCTATCTTACTACTAGGAGTAAGAATATCTATAACAGCAACATCCAAATTGAAATTATTATCTCCATATGTTACAAGCTGATTATTTACCCAATACTTAGATGTACCTGTGGCACTAGCCATTCCATAATCAATATTTGCAATCAGACCAGGAGTAACATACTGTGTAATATCACTCTGCTCAATATTAGTTGCCGCACCAGGGCACCATCCTGCTCTATTATAAATCCATGTACCACCTTGGGGATAAATTGGATTTGCAGCACAATCATCTTTCCATACTTGCCAAGTAAACTCATTGGTGCCGCCATCGATATCGATATGGTGTAAGCGAGGAATAAATTCACCCTGTTGCCCATGACCAGTTATTGAAGATCGGATTTTAAAGTATTTAGCAGTAGCATCTAG
>JAGLDA010000089.1 GCA_023145955.1 Bacteroidales bacterium | reverse complement strand
GCAGAAGAAGCGATATCATAAACTGCCCAAATATATGTTGTGCCATCAGGCAAATCATAACTTAAACTAGAGAATGTTGCTGTACCTCCAGATAAAGACTGAGCCGTACCTAACATATTTACAGTAGAAAATGTGGTAGTAGTTGTACGATATAATTTCACTCCAGAAGATGCAATATCAGCATCAGCATCATTATCAGCGGTTATTTCAATGGAATTCAGGTTTAATGTTCCTGTTCCTCCATTTACCTTAACATCAATTCGCATTATTTCAGCATTATTCTGATTTTGAATAACATCTCCCGTAGAAGCTTGATTATATACAATGGAATTAAAAGTTTTAACAGGGCGTGTATATTCTATCCAAGTATTATTAGTTCCAGATTCCACTTCTTGCCATTTATTAAAGTACCCTGAAACACCACTATGAATTCCCATATCTGCTCCAACTTGGGTAATATTGTCATCACCAAATTTAATAACTACTTTATTGGAAGTTTCATAAAAACTTACTTGTACATCTGCATATTTATCAGCATAGCGTTCAATTTCCACATTATTGTATTCAACAGTCAATATTCTATTAGGACTACTACCAGTAGTTTTATAGTATAAATGCGACACTGCATCCTCAAAATTATCATTATACAAACATAGGGCTACAATTTGTCCAAACCCAGTTCCACCACTATTTAAAGTGTAAGCATTTACTCCAACCCAACTTGCACTCGCATTAGCATCCAAACGAATAAATCCATTTGTAGCTATGCTTAGCTGGTCTGATGTTGTGTAATTATCATCGTAAAAACTAAAAGCAAATGGCCAATTTATTTCTTGACGTCCATTTTTAGCATTACCTTGAGAAAAGCTCGTAATCTCAGTGCCACCAGTAGAGCAATCAATCCAATTGTATCCTGTGCCAATAGTACCAGTGGAGGTAGCATAATTATATGATGCATTTTGAGTAAAAGCTATATTAAAACTCAAAATAGAAAGTAAAAAAATAATAACAACTCTTTTCATAACAATTTTATTAAATATAACATACGAAATAGCTTATAAAAGGTCATTAATATATGATACCCAGATAGAGATAAACTATTTAGATTTCAACCTATTACATTACTTGATTAATGATTTTTTATTACAAAAAAGCTATTTACTATACAGAGCACAAAGATAATATAATTTATGAAACTAATAATTAATTTTTATACTTTTACGTCCATATATATGGAAAACAAAATAAGTATCATTACGGGAGCCTCATCGGGCATAGGTAAAGCATTGGCTTACGAACTTGCACAAAGGGGAAGTAACGTTGTGTTGGTGGCAAGAAGAAAGGAATTAATCGATAAAATTTCTGAAGATATAAATAGTAAATATCAAGTAAAGGTTCTTGCTATTAAGGCCGATATAAGTATAGAGGAAGACTGCAAGATGTTTATTGAAAAAACGATGAACAAATTTGGCAAAATTGATATTCTTATTAATAATGCAGGCATATCGCAAAGGGCAATGTTTGCAGATTTGCATTTAGATGTAATAAAAAAGGTAATGGATGTTAATTATTGGGGTACTGTATATTCCACAAAATATGCATTACCATATATTCTTAAAACCAAAGGAAGTATTGTTGCAGTTACATCAATATCGGGCATGCAACCACTACCAGCACGTACTGGCTATTGCGCAAGTAAGTATGCCGTACATGGATTTATGGATTCGTTGCGCATAGAGCATTTAAAAACTGGCGTACACGTAATGATTGCGGCTCCTGCATATGTAAGTAGCGAAATTCGTGAACACGCTCTTCTAAGCGATGGCAGTGAGCAAGGAGATAGTCCTAGAAATGAAAAAGGAATGCTTAGCGCTGAGATTGTAGCCAAGCGAATTGTAAAAGGAATTACAAAGAAAAGACGAACTATGCTTATTGGAAATAGAGGAATAATAGCTATTGGGCTTGCTCGTTTTACACCAAAATTTATGGATAGACTAACTTATTATACAATAAAAAAGGAAGAAAATTCACCATACTAATCAACAAATCCACATCTAATATACTCATTTATAATTTTTTAACAAAAAGCTTTGCCAAAGCATAATATTTATATTATCTTTATGCTGTTAGTAATAGTGATATATACTAACAATATAATTACAGATATAAATAATAATCCCCAAATACACACATATCATGGAAATTAATATTTTAAATGGCATAAACGATATTAAGTTTGGTATTTCCAAGTATAATTTCGTAAAAAGTATGGAGTCGGATCTCCGTTTTGAGATAATAGAAGAAGATGCTGATTTCAAAACAGAGGCAATTTATCTAGATAATATTCTTAGTTCATTATTTTTTGAGGGTTCAGAAAGTGATATGACATTTGCTGCTTGCGATACCCAAAACAAAGAGGCTTTACTATATGGAGAGAAAGTTTTTTCCATAAAAAAAGAGGGTATAAAGAAATTAATGGCTAAGAATAACTATCATAATCTTGAAGAAGAAACTGAAGAATGGGGAGAGGAAAGACTCGGGTATTTTGATGCTCGAATTGATTTCTATTTTGAGAATAGTAAACTAAAAAGTGTCTCTTGGGGAGTTAATTAGGCGGTATTCAGTCTTCAGTGGGCAGTCTTCAGT
>JAGLDA010000088.1 GCA_023145955.1 Bacteroidales bacterium | reverse complement strand
ACCACTCTAAATCCTGTAGTACCTATAATATAAAGAGTAATTTAGATGCGTCTGCCCTGCAGAAACAGCAATAGCATAAGGATTTGATAAATAAAATGTGTATATTTGTGTTAAATAATTTGACTAAATGAGGATAACAGAAAGAAAATATATAGATACATACATTGAGACAATTGGACATGAAATCCCAACACTTATAAAGAATTTTGATTTTTCAGAAAATACAGGCGGATTTGATTTCTTAACAAAGGCTTCTGCGGTTTATTCATCGAATATTGAAGGTAATAGTATTGATTTGAATTCCTTCATGAATTATGAAATGAATAAAGATAAATTTAAGCTTGGAAAAGAAATTAAAGAGATTGAGGATTTGATTGAGGCATATGGGTTTGCACAGAATAATAAATTGAATGAGAAAAATTTATTGAATTGCTATAAAATATTTTCGGACACATTATTAATAAGTAGTAAAATAGGAAAATATCGTATTGAACAAATTGGAGTTTTTGGTAAATCAGGTTTAGCATATATGGCTGTAGAACCTGAATTTGTGGAAAGAGAAATGAAGTTACTATTTCAAGATGTAGAAGAATTAATTTCAACAGACTTCAATGAAATGGAAGTTTTTTACTTTGCATCGTTAATTCATTTACGATTTGCCCATATTCATCCATTTAGAGATGGAAATGGTAGAGCAGCTCGATTGATAGAAAAATGGTTTGTTACAGAGAAATTAGGGCGTAATTTTTGGAAAATATCGTCTGAAGAGTATTATAAAAAGAACCAAAAGAGATATTATGAAACAATTAATCTAGGAGTTAATTTTTACGAATTGAATTATAATAAATGTGTTGGATTTTTAGAAATGCTTCCTAATTGTTTGAAATAAAGCACTAAAACACAACCATTAAGCATCATTTTTTGCGTTTTTAGCCAAATATGTGCTATATGTTGAACTAAAACCTGGAATCGAGTACCTTAATACTCCCGATAGTTATAGGGAGTGTAATCAATTTAATTTCTTTGTTTTTGCGGCACATAGCTGGCACTAATAAATATAATTATTTCTATATGTTAATTAACATTTTTACTACCTTCACATCTCAATTATTAATATATTAATATTTATATATATGCAAGCAATGATTTTTGCTGCGGGATTAGGAACTCGCTTATTTCCAATAACTAAAGACAAGCCTAAGGCACTAGCTCCATTTTTAGATACTACTTTATTGGCATATAATTTAAAGTATTTGGCACAGCAAGGTATTACTGACTTTATTATTAATACTCATCACTTTGCTGAAAAAATCGAGCTCTATTTAGAAAAAAATAGCAATTTTGGCCTAAATATTAGAATTAGCTATGAAGATATACTGCTAGACACAGCAGGAGGACTTGCAAAGGCAAGGAAATATTTTTCTAATGAAAAGAGTATTTTACTTTTTAATGTAGATATTATTACAAATATAAATATTGCCAAATTAATTGATTTCCATAATAATAACAATGCATCAGCAACTCTAGCTATTAGAAAAAGAGATACTTCTAGGTATTTTCTTTTCAATAAAGAGAATGAACTTAAGGGATGGATTAATAAGAACACCAAAGAAGTAAAATCGTGTACAGAAGATATTTCAGAATTTGAAGAATATGCTTTTAGTGGTATTCATATTATTAATACTGAACTTATAAAAGATTTTAAGGAAGTGAAACAGTCGATAACGCCATTCTATTTAGAAAAGGCTTGTGATACTAAAATTGTAGGCTATAGGCATGATAGTGATTACTGGATTGATTGTGGTAAAATTGACAGCTTGCAATTAGCAGAAAAGCATATACGAAACTTATAATAAAACGCTAGATAATGACTCCATTTTTAAAGCATATTGCACAAACTCTACTTGATTTAAAGCGTGATGAACTAGAAAATACTCTAGTTATTGTACCAAGTAGAAGAGCAAAAACATATATATTGAAGTATATTTCGGAAGCAATAGACAAACCAATATATACTCCAGAGATTGTTTCTATTAATGATTTTATATATAAGCAAACGGGCTTACTTGAAGCCGACCCCATGGATATCCTAATGCAATTATATATGGTGCATATGGATATTGAGAAGGCTAATTCTCAAAGTCTAGACCAATTTAGCACATGGGCAGACCTCTTGCTTAGCGATTTTAATGATATTGATTTGTATATGGTTCCTGTGGATAGCTTATTCTCGTATTTGAGTGATGCCAAGGAGATTGAAAAATGGGATTTGGATCTTAATAAACTTAGCGAGCAGGAGAAAAATTATCTAAAGTTTTACAAGAAATTGCATACTTACTATTTGGAACTAAAAAAAGTTCTGCTAATTAGTAATACTGCATATCAAGGGATGGCTTATAGACAACTTGCAGAGCAAGCGAATTTTGATAATATAAACTATAGCAATATTTTTATTGCAGGATTTAATGCTTTTACTAAGGCTGAAGAAATAATAGTTAAAAATCTAGAAACCAATCATTCTGCAGTTACTATTTGGGATATTGATAGATATTATTTTGAAAACAAAAACCATGAAGCAGGGAAATCTCTTCGAGAACATCTCAAAAATAAAGACCTAAATAAAGTAACGCTAATTGATGACTATTGGCTCAATAATACCAAGAAGATAAATATATATGGTGTAGATGGCAATGTAGCACAGGTAAAATTTGCAGCAAATTTATTGCAACAGCAAATTGATAAAGACAAGAATAAAATAGATAATACAGCGCTAATTCTTGCTAGTGAGGACCTTCTTCTTCCCGTAATAAACTCTATTCCAAACAGCGTTGACAAATTTAACCTAACTATGTCGTATCCTCTTCGCTTGCATAGTGGATATGAGCTAATAAAACTAGTTTTAAACTTATATAATGATTATAAATTTGAAGAGGATAATACTTCAGATTTAATAATTTATCATAAATATTTTACAAATTTTATATTACATCCCTATATTCAGAAATATTTGTCGGTAGATAGTAATATTGTAAAAGAAATAACTAATGATATAAATAAGAATAATATACAAAGGATAGACTCTGAATACCTACTATCACTTGCTAGTAAATATAAGCAATTTGAAGAGTTTAGCAGTATCATTTTGAATATTAATAGAGATGTAAGGTCAAGTATTGATATAATTATTAAGATATTCAATTTACTTAAAATTCAAGAAAACCATGATTGGGAGAAATCATTTTTAAGTCATTATATTGAAGTAATTCAAAAGCTTAAAGAAAGCTTATTGACAATAAATTATATAGAAAAGCTAACTACAGTAAAACGATGGGTACAAAATGCAATAAACCACTCTCCTATTCCTTTTATTGGTGAGCCATTGCAGGGTTTACAAATAATGGGAATGCTTGAGACCCGAACATTGGATTTTGAAAACATAATCATACTTTCGGTAAATGAGGATATACTACCTAAAACGCAAACATATCAAAGCTTTATTCTATTTGATATTAAGAAAGAATTTGGAATGCCATTGCCTTCAAATAATGATTCTATTTCTGCTTATCATTTTTACAGATTGCTACAGCGGTGCAATAATGTGAACTTATTATATAATGCAGCAGCAGCAAGTATGTCGAATGGAGAAATGAGCCGTTTTATAAAACAAATAGAAATTGAAATACCGGAATTAAATAGTAATATAGAAATAAACCATAAGAAGGTTAAATTTGGATTTACTGCTAGCGAAAAAACTCAAGCAATAGAAATCAAAAAAACTGATGAGATAATAAATTATCTAAAAAAATGGTCACAAGAAAAAGGCTTCTCACCTTCATCACTCAATAATTACAAAAGATGCACATATATGTTTTACCTACAAAAGGTTCTTAACATTAAACCTTCTGATAAGGTAGAGGAGAAAATGGCATATAATATTCAAGGGAACATTTTGCACGAAAGCCTTGAGGATTATTATGGAAATTATAAAAATAAAAAACTAACATTTGATGAATTCAATAAAACAAGCAATAAAATACAAAAGATATTTGATAACAAACTGAATTCTGAGTATCGAAATATTAATACCAAAACAGGAAAAAACCTATTAACGAGAAAGATACTCGAGCAATATATTTATAATTTTATTAAAAGCGAAAAGAATTTCCTAAAAGAAAATGATGAAATTAGACTTTTGGGCTTAGAAGAAAATCTAATCAAATATATTGACATAGATATTGAAGGGGCTAATATTAAAATAAAGGTAAAAGGCAGCGCGGATAGAATTGATCAAGTTGGAAATACCATACGACTTATTGATTATAAAACTGGAGCAGTAGATGAATCCGATTTGAAACTTAAAGGTAAAAAAGGAAGTGATAAATGGTTAAAAATGTTTGAAGGCAAGCTTGATAAAGCATTTCAGCTAATGATGTATGCGTGGATGTATTGGGATTCTAAGCCCCCCACAGCTGCATTAACATCAAGCATTTCTGCATTAAAAAATCATAGCGCAAATTTTCCTTTAATCATTGAGAATGATGACATTATATTACAAACTCATATTGATAAATTTGAAGAAGATTTGAGTACATTAATACTAGGATTATTTGATAGAAACAAGCCATTTGTACAAAGAGAGAATGGAAGAGAATGTGAGTATTGTGATTATAGAAGTATTTGCTCTAGATAATACTATTATTGAATCTATTAAAAATTAAAAACCTAAAATATTAGGTAATAAAAAAACTACCTTTGCACAAATATTAATTATGGGAAGAAGAAGAAGAGAATTACAACAATATAGTGAAGTAGAAATACTTACAGCAGGAAGCGAAGGGAAATCTATTGCAAAAATTGACGATAAAGTTATTTTTGTACCCTATGCAGCACCTGGCGACATTGTAGATTTAAAAGTTGTAAAAAAGAAAAAATCATATTTAGAAGCTAAGATTACAAAATATCATAAGCGTTCTGAAATAAGAATAGAGCCAAAATGCAGTCATTTTGAAACTTGTGGAGGCTGCAAATGGCAACATATGCCTTACGAAGAGCAAACAAAATTCAAACATCAGCAGGTAAAAGATCACTTGGAGCGTATAGGAAAATTAGATACATCCACCATGAGACCTATTCTTGGAGCGCCAGAGGATTACTACTATAGAAATAAGCTTGAGTTTACATTCTCTAATATGGCATGGCTTACTGATTTCTCTAAAGATATAGAATTTTCTGACAGAAATATGAATGCCTTAGGGTTCCATATTCCGGGTATGTTTGATAGAATACTTAATATAGACCATTGCTATTTGCAAGGTGGCTTAAGCAACGATATACGTATTGCCGTAAAGGAATATGCTGACAAAAATAATTTGGCTTATTTTGATTTAAGAAAACAAGTAGGTTTTTTACGAAATATAATCATTCGCACAGCTTCTACTGGAGAGCTAATGGTAATAGTAATATTTTTTCATGAAGATATTGAGAAGCGTGAAGCCTTGCTTAATCATTTAGATGCTAAATTCCCTGAAATTACATCATTAATGTATATTATTAATGAGAAAAAGAATGATAGCATTGGAGATCAAACCGTAGAATTATTTAAGGGTAAAGATCATATGATGGAAGAAATGGAAGGACTTGATTTTAAAGTTGGTCCAAAATCTTTTTATCAAACAAATAATAAGCAAGCCTACGAATTGTATAAACACACACGTGATCTCGCTCAACTAACAGGCAACGAGCTAGTTTACGACCTCTATACTGGCACCGGTACTATTGCCAATTTTGTGGCAGCAAAAGCGAAGAAAGTTATTGGGATAGAATATGTAGATGAAGCAATTGATGATGCTAAGGAAAATTCCAAAATTAATAATATTACAAATACCGAATTCTATGCAGGAGATATGGTTAAAGTTCTTGACGATATGTTTGTGGATACTCATGGCAAACCTGATGTAATAATTACGGACCCACCACGAGCAGGAATGCATGCTAAGGTTGTAGATTTACTAAACCGTATAGAAGCAAATAGAATTGTATATGTAAGTTGCAATAGCGCAACTCAAGCTCGTGATGTGGAAATATTAAGCGAAAAGTATAAAATTGAGGCTATTCAGCCAATTGATATGTTTCCTCAAACTCATCATGTAGAAAATATTATACTCTTAAAACTAAAGTAGAAGAACTATGAAAATAAAAGCTTTATTCTTAACAGCATTTATATTTATTGGTATTGCAGGACAATCTCAGGCAATGTGGATTCTCATTTTTGGAGACAAACTAAGTAACGACAGAATGCAATCCGGAATAAATGTTTTTATTACTTCCTCAAACTTTTCTGGAATGGCTAATTCTAAACCTATGACATCATGGGCTTTAGGTGGTTTTAGTGATATTAAAATTAAGAATAAATGGCATGTATCTGTAGAATTTACGGTAAAAAGCCCTACAGGAGCTTCTAATATGGGAGAATATTATGAGCATTATAATCCAATTGACACATTAGTATCTGAAAAAACAAAGATGGATTTAACAAATCTATCATTGCCAATTTACATTAAGTATAAAACAAAATTCTTTAATCTAGCTATTGGCCCTGAGGTTGTTTATACTTATAAGGCTAACCTTATTTATACTGCAGAAACTATACACAATGATAATATTGCTGTCACAAAAGATGCTATGAGCTTAATAAATAGATTTGATTATGGTATCTCTAGCAGTGTGGAATTCTATCTTTTCCCAAATCATCCAAACACCTCCATTAGACTTGGCTTGAGGTATTATTATGGTTTTACAAGTCCTTTGAAAGATTACGGCAATGCTCGTAATTCATTACTTATGTTTAAGGTAGGAATACCTATCGCTGGCAAAGATGCCGTTACTAATAAAAAATAAAATAATTATGGAAGAAGAAGATATAATATTAGGAAAGACACATACTCTTAAAATAAACAGGTTTGTAGACTTTGGTTGCTATGTAGATGGAAAGAATCTTGGAGAAATACTGGTTCCAAAAAGATATATACCTAATGGTAAGCAAGAGGATGATCTTATAGAGGTATTTGTTCATACTGATTCTGAGGATAGAATTATTGCTACCAATGAAAAACCATATATTGAAGTTGGAGAATTTGCTTCCTTAAAAGTTGTAGCGGTGAATGATTTTGGTGCATTTATGGATTGGGGATTAATGAAAGATCTTTTTGTGCCTTTTATTGAGCAGCAAACAAAAATGGATGCAGATAGAATGTATGTTGTATTTGCCTATGTAGATTCTGCTACCGACAGAATTGCGGCCTCCTCCAGATTGGAGCAGTTTATGGCATTAGGACCTGCAAATTATGAACTTGGCGAAGAGGTTGACATTATAATTACCAACAAAACTGACTTGGGATATAAGGCAATAATTAATGGAGAACATTGGGGTTTAATATATACTAATCAGGTATTTGAAAGAATAAAAATTGGTGATAAGCGTAAAGCTTTTATTCAAAAAATGCGTGATGATGATAAGATAGATATTAGCCTAAGAAAGGTTGGTCTTGAGCATATTGATGATGTATCATTAATAATTATGGACGCTCTAAAAGAAGATGAGTTTATTGGTTTGCATGATAAAAGTGACCCTGACGAAATAAAGAAGCATTTTGGTATTAGTAAGAAAGCTTTTAAGAAAGCAATTGGTGGTTTATATAAACAAAAACTAATTGCTATTGAAGATAATGGTATAAGAATTCTTTAATCAAAGAAGAATATTATCATAAACCCTAAGGTTATACTGGTTTTGTTGTGGGTATTTTATTTCAGCTTCGCTGAAACAATCATAATAATCATAAAAATCAGCGTCTAAAATAATTATCGAGTAAAGCAAGTAAGAAAATATCTTAGACGCAGATTTACACGTGCTTCGCACAGTAAATACGCTGATTATTATGATAGGTTTTAGCTTTGCTAAAACAGATTAAAATATGATAGATTAGTAATTATTCTATCCAAATATAAATTCAATATTTAATAAACCCACACGAAACTCTGTAGAACCAACCCTAAACTTAAAAAAGTCGGAATTATGAAGCAAATACTTCAAAATTCCGACTTTGTTTTTTTAAAAATACATTTAGTATTATACCAATTATGATTTAAATTTGGTATTACTACTTAATATTAGCATTAACCTTACTAAGTAGTCTAACATCAAATACTAAATCTGATTTAGCAGGAATAATTGGCTCACGTCCATTCTCACCATAAGCAAGCATATATGGAATAATAAAACGGAATTCCTCTCCTACTTTCATTTTAAGCATTCCTGAATCAAGGCCTTTAATTACTTTATTAGAAGAGACTTCAAACGTCAAGCTATCTCCTCTATCAAAACTAGCATCAAAAATACTTCCATCCAATAATTTTCCAATATATTCAATACTAACTACATCGTGAGGGTTTACTTGATCTCCATCAGTTTTTTTAGCAATAATATATTTAACACCATTATCCAACATAAGAGTATCTTTTCCTGCAATATCAAATTTTGGGTAGTTTATTTTCACTAAGCTCTCTAATTCCACATCAAATATAAGATCTGATTTTGGTGGTATTGGCTGCCTACCTTCTTCTCCATAAGCAAGTTGATAAGGAATATATAAACGTCGCTTCTCTCCTACTTTCATCCCAATAATACCTTTATCCCATCCAGCAATAACTCTATGACGATCAATAACCACATCAAAAGCTTTATCACTATCATAAGAGGAATCAAATTTTTTCCAATCGGTAAAATACCCTGAGTATTGCATAGAAACTTTATCGCCAGACTCAACAATATCACCATTACCTTTTTCTACAATAATGTATGATAAACTATCATCAAGATAAACTCTTTTCATACCATCAACATTCCATGGTTTTATTGCTTTCTTAATATCCACAATCTTCACTAAGAATTTTAGATTTGCATTTGCAGGAATCTTACCCATACTCCTAGCTCCATAAGCAATTTCTGAAGGGATTTCCAATAAAGCAGAATCTCCTAAATTTAGATACGTTAGTCCTTCGTCCCAGCCTTTAATTACCCTACCTACTCCTACTTTAAAAGTAATAGGTTGATCTCTATCGTATGAAGAGTCAAAAACAGTACTATCCTCTAATAAACCTATATAATGCACACTTACAACATCTCCTGAGTCTACTTTTAAGGCATTAGTATTATGTTTATAAAAAGTATATTTCAACCCACTTTCAGATGTATACTGATGATTAACTTTTAATCCATCATTTTTCATAATAGAGCATGATGCTATTATGAAAACCAGTGCTATAATTAGTATTTTATTCATTTTATTTATCTTAATCCTTATTAATATCAAATATAAAAAAAATCCTGAAACAAGCTATTATAACTTCATCTCAGGATTTATACTAAGCCAAAATAGAATTTATTTAATCAATAACTTCTAAAAGCTCTACCTCAAATACTAGAGTAGCATTTGGAGGAATAGATGCACCAGCACCACGAGGTCCGTAACCTAAATCAGAAGGAATAATAAGCTTTGCTTTTCCACCTTCTTTCATTAATGCAATACCTTCGTCCCAACCAGCAATAACTTGATTTTGTCCTAAAGTAAACTCAAATGGCTGACCTCTATCCAATGAAGAGTCAAATTTATTTCCATTAAGCAACATTCCTGTATAATGTACTTTAACTTTTTTACCAGCAACAGCTTGTTTTCCTGATCCAGCAACAGTTTCTATATAATATAAACCGCTAGCATTAGGTTTTGCAGTTACCTTATTAGTTTTCAAATAATTTTTCAACTCAACAATACCTATAGCTTTAGCTTTATCTTCAGCAATCTTACGCTCAGCATCAACTTCTTCTCTAGAGCTAATTTTTATAAGTTCTACCTCATAAACTAATGTAGCATATGGAGCAACTCCCGCTTGAGCCATTCCTTGAGCACCAAATCCCAAATTAAAAGGAATAATCATTGTAGACTTATCACCAGCTTTCATCATTACAAGCCCTGTTTCAAAACCTATTCCTAATTGACCAGTTCCAACTTCATAATCAAAAGCTTCGCCATTAGTATTTATAAAGTCTCTTTCGGCACCTATAGCGCGTGCTGTAATAATAAGGTTTGCAAAAGATCCTGCCTCTGCCATTTTTCCTTTACCTTTCTTTGTATTAGTATAGTAGATACCGCTTGGCTCTTGATTGATAGTAAGATTATTACTAGCAATATAATTCTCTATAAGACTTAGTTCTGAAGCAGCCATTTCTCTTCCTTTCTCCATATTATCCTTATCAATTTGTGCTTGAGTCTTTATCTCAGATACCTTAATATCTAAGTAAAAATAAGAATTACTATCAAGAAACTCTGGGCGAGGTGCGCCAACAGTATTTATGAAAAAAGAGTCTGCATTTATCATAAATGTAGCACTATCGCCAGCACTCATCATTGATAATGCTGTAAAAACATCACCATCATATGTACATTCCATTAATGGAAGACTAAATGGTTGTCCCTTTGGTGTACTATTGAAAATAGTATCATCAGTTCTATAGTCCATATAAGTAGAAACAAGATCACCAATCTGTGGCTTTAATGTATCACCGCTCTTTACATGAAACTTATAATAGAGTCCACTATCTGTTTTATCAAATCCTGGAAATTCTCCTTTGCTATTATCACAAGAAACCATGAATAATGCTCCTGCAACTAATGCTACTAGTACTTTTGAA
The DNA here is from genome assembly GCA_023145955.1 of Bacteroidales bacterium. Classification (GTDB taxonomy): domain Bacteria; phylum Bacteroidota; class Bacteroidia; order Bacteroidales; family UBA1556; genus UBA6267. Next base: position 10,693 of record JAGLDA010000088.1, on the reverse strand, counting down.
TAATTTTTTAAACTCATTATATACATTTTTTGTTAATTTTTTCAATACGCGCAAACTTACTATTTATTAGCATTCATATAACGCGTAATTTCTTAATTATTCACAAATCAATGTGAATTAAATTTCATTTATAAGTGACTTATATTTACTTCCTCTTTCTTCAAAATTTTTGAAAGAATCATAACTTGAAGCTGCAGGAGACAATAAACAAGACTTACCTATAGCCGTGTATTTCAGTGATTTATAAATAATACTATCAAAATCTTCAATTTTTATAAGCTCTCCATTATAATTAGCCTCTTTCAAAGAAGTATAGAGAATATCTCCTACTTTACCTATTAACAAAAGATTTAATGGGCGAAAAGCCAAAAGATAATCTACTAATATGGTATAATCAATACCTCTATCAAAACCTCCTAATATTAAAGTATCAATATCGTCAACACTTTCTATAGCTCTAATTGTTGCTTGTGGAATTGTAGCAATAGAATCATTATAAAATTTAATTCCTTTTTTTTCTCCAACAAATTCAATTCTATGAGGCAAACCTCTAAAAGTGAAAGCCGCATACAATGATTCTTCAATATTTATTCCCAATGAATCGCAGGCTAATACTACTGCCATTAGATTATAAACATTATGAGCACCAAGCATCTTAAAATCAGATAATTCAAACTCCTTTTTACTACTTTTTGAATATCTCAATTTATTATCATAGAAGATATTGGAACCTTCCTTAAAACTATAACTTAGTTTGTTTGACAATATATCCTGCCTCGACATATCACTTATTAGCTGCTCTTCATCAGAACAATATATAAAGTAATCATCAATAATTTGATATTTAGAAATATTCCATTTAGCCATTCTATAATCGTAATAAGAATTATAGTGATCTAAATGCTCCTGATATAAATTTAGCAGAATAGATATATGTGGGGAGTTATTTACAAATTCCAGTTGATGGGAAGATAATTCGTAAACTACAATAGTCTTATTATTAATAAGATGAATAATATCTAAAACAGGCTTACCGATATTACCAACAAGTTGCACATCTTTACCTAACATAGATAGCACATGATGCAATAGACTAACAGTAGTACTCTTGCCTTTAGTTCCAGTAACACCTATTGTTTGTTTTGAAAAAAATCTTAAAAACAAATCTGTTTGAGAACTGATAATCTGATTTTCTGGTATATTAAAATTCTTAAAACTAATTCCTGGGCTTTTAAAAACAATATCAAACTCAGATATGTTATTAAGAAAGTCATCACCTAATTCAAGAATGATATTATCATCACATTTAATCATTCCATGCTCTCCAATGGCTTCATTACCATCGGCAATACATAGTTGCTTTTGTGGAAAATAGCTGCGAATAAATCGATATGTAGATTGGCCCTCTTTTCCGAAGCCTAATATCACAATTGATTTATTTTGAATAAAGTCTTTTAATCTAGTTTCAATACTACTCATCAATATGAAGTTGATCTTTTATTAACTTTAGGAATTCCTCTTCAACAAAATGTTCTTTTTCGATAGTTTTAAGCAATGCCTCACTATCCAAGATATCACATTTTTCAACTTTATATTTCTTTGCAAAATCATTTAGCAATAATGGTAAAGGATCATCTTTATACATTTTTATAGACATACAAAGTGCTGCATTTACTTCATCAATAGTCCCTACACATTCAAATGGCTTTTCGGATGCAATACCAGCCAATTCCTCAAAATACTGACGATGAGATTCTATATTTAATAGGTTTCCTCCAAAAATATCTTCTAAAATTTCGGGCTTAATAAAAGGAGATAGAATAATAAAGGTGAAAAGACATTTCGAGCATTCGCCACACCAAATATTTTCCTTACTTCCTACATTGCAACTTCTAAATTCCGTAAAATATTTTTTGTTTTTAGCAAAAATAGATGCTATTTGCAGTTCACTAAGCGGGCGCAATAATGAAAAATACTTAATATCTGGAGTAATTGATTTTTCAATATAACTTCTAAAGTCTCTTTCAAACTCTAGTGATTTGGAATATTGATGATTTACATTAGTACCTGGAATAGTAGGCTCGTTAGCACTAGCCTCATTTGATAAGGCAATATACTCTTTACCCGCAATACCTGCAGCAAGTACACTTATAAAAGCTAATAGAGCAGAGAAAGGAGTATGCCCATTCAGAAAACCTTTAGCATTAAGGTCCAGAAGTTTAGTATCTAAAAATCTTTTAACAACAATAGTTCTTTTATCAAGGCCACCAATATCAGCAGTAGCTTTACTAGCCCTTCGAGGATTCATAATAAGAGCAAGATTTTCACCATGTTCCTTAAGTAATTCAAGACTAACAACACTATCCTTACCTCCTCCTACTGGAATAATACAAGCACTATCAACATCGATAGTTTCTGGCTTAAGAAATCTTACTTCTTTATTTGGGAATATGGTCATGAAATCTTCTTGAGTAGCATTTATCCCATTAAGGTAAAAGAACTCTCCAAGACCATTAAAATATATTTTCTTCCAAAATTCTAGTTGTTCTTTATCAAAATTATATGGTAAGATATTGACTTCCTTAGGGCAAATTGCTTTCCAATAACTAATTAGCTCTACCATCCCTATATTAAAAACCATTTGGCTCAAAAAAGATGTAGATACTCTAGTAAAATCAACAAAAATATTATTTGGAATTAGTAAAGATGGGTTAAAGGTAATAAAACCGTCTATTTCGAAATCAAATTCCATGTATAAACCATCTTCCTTTATTTTATACTCGTAGGTATTATACGTAAAACTTTTATATTTTTTACGTAACTCGTTGTACTTCTCTATATTATTCTCCAAACTCATATAATATTTTATTAATAAACAAAAATATAGAAATAAACAATTGGAATTATAAAAATAAAATAAAGAATATAAAAAGGGTTTACTAAATAAGCAAACCCTTGTATATATTTATATTATTAACAATCTATTTTCACAATTAATTACCCACATTTAGAGTAACCACAGTCATTACAGCAAAGGCAACCTTCTTTATACACAAGGCCTTCTGATCCACATTCGGGACAAACTTGTGCTTTTGCTGCTTTAGAACCATCAGGAATAAATTTCTTAAGAGCTCTCACTATTCCTGTTTTCCATGTATTAATAGTTTCTGTTTCAAAGCTTAATGAGCTTACAACATCTACTACAAATGGTAGCGGCATACCATGGCGAAGTATTCCAGAAATTAATTTTGCATAATTCCAGTATTCTTTATCAAAAGTACGTGATAAACCTCTATATACTTGCATATAGCCATCTTTATCTTCATATTCCAAATCGTAACGAGTTTTACCTTTCTCTGTTTTACTCTTTACTATAAAAGCTTCTTCCACATAATTTGCCACAAAGAAATCCTCTGCTTTACCACTAAATACCTCATAAGGTCTGCCCTTAAGAATTCCAACAACAGCTACCCATTTTTCTTTATTATTTTGAAAACGAATAATATTTGCATCCAAAGTATCAGGACGAGATGGCGCTAATGTTTCTTTAAATTCGCTAGCATCCGGCTCATCTTTTTTCTCATCATTGCTAATAAGTACTCCCGAGCGACATCCATCACGATATACAGTCATACCCTTGCAGCCAGATCTCCACGCTTCTTCATAAATCTTACCAATAAGCTCTTCTTTGGCATCATTAGGCACATTAACCGTTACTGATATTGAGTGGTCTACCCATTTCTGAACAGCACCTTGCATTCTAACTTTCTGAACCCAATCCACATCATTAGCCATAGCTCCATAATAAGGCGATTTAGCAATTAATTTGTCAAGATCCTCTTGATTATATTGTTTTACCTCATTTATATCATAACCATTAACAGTAAGCCATTTTTCAAATTTATGGTGGAATACCAAAAACTCCTCCCAACTATCTCCTACTTCATCAACAAAAACAACGTTTGCAGATAAGTCATTTGGATTCACCTTACGTCGACGTTTATAACTAGCCATAAATACTGGCTCTATTCCTGAAGAAGTTTGTGCCATCATGCTCGTTGTTCCTGTGGGAGCAATAGTAAGTAATGCTATATTTCTTCTACCATACTTCTTCATTTTTTCTTCCAAACCCTCTGATGCATCAAAAATACGACGCATAAATGGATTATTCACCTCACGCTTATAATCATATATAGGGAAAGAACCTCTGTCTTTTGCTAGATCTACTGATGACTTATATGCTTCAATGGCTAATAATTTATGAACATCAACAGAGAAGTTAGTAGCCTCTTCAGTTCCATATTTAAAACCTAAAGCCGCAAGCATATCACCTTCTGCAGTTATACCTATTCCAGTACGACGACCCTGCTCTGTTTTACTCTTTATATTTTGCCAAAGCTCACTCTCTACTCTCTTAATAGCTTCACTCTCTGGGTCATTTGCTATTTTGGAAAGAATTCCATCAATTTTTTCTTGCTCTAGGTCAATTATATCATCCATTATTCTCTGAGCAATATGTACATGCTTTGAGAATAGTTTAGCATTAAATTTTGCTTTATCAGTAAAAGGATTCTCTACATAACCATAAAGATTTATTGCCAATAATCGGCAGCTATCATATGCACATAAAGGAATTTCACCACAAGGATTTGTTGATACTGTTTTGAATCCTAAATCGGCATATGAATCTGGCACTGATTCCTTAATAACTGTATCCCAAAAAAGAATACCTGGCTCAGCAGATTTCCAAGCATTATGCACAATTTTACCCCAAATTTTACGAGCATCAATATCCTTACTATATTTAGGATTATCAGAACCCACAGGATATTGCTGCTTAAATGAAGTACCATTTATTACTGATTTCATAAAATCATCAGTAATTTTTACCGATACATTTGCACCAGTAACCTTTGTACTATCCATTTTAGCATCAATAAACTCCTCTGAATCTGGATGTTCTACAGAAATACTTAACATTAACGCACCACGACGACCATCTTGAGCAACTTCTCTAGTTGAATTAGAATATCGCTCCATGAAAGGAACAATACCTGTAGAAGTTAAAGCACTATTCTTAACGGGGCTACCTTTAGGACGTATTCCACTTAAATCGTGACCTACTCCACCTCTACGCTTCATAAGTTGAACCTGCTCTTGGTCAGTTTTCATAATTCCTCCATAGGAATCAGAAACTCCATCATTACCAATCACAAAGCAATTAGATAAGCTTCCCACCTGAAGTTTATTGCCTATACCAGCCATTGGGCTACCCTGAGGGATAATATGCTTAAAACCCTCTATAACTTCAAACAATTCGTCTTCAGACATTGGGTTAACATATTTTTTCTCAACACGAGCAAGCTCTTTAGCTAAACGACGGTGCATATCGTTAGGATTTTGCTCATACAAATTCCCGTCACTGTCTTTTAATGAATATTTATTAATCCAAACACTAGCAGCCATTTCATCGCCCTTAAAATATTCAGTACTTGATTTTAGAGCTTCCTCGTAAGTATAAGTTTTAGCATTAGAAGTTACTTTTTCCTCTTTTTTTACTTCTACAACTTCGTCAAAATTAATCTGCATTTCTTCTCTCTTTTTTAAAATTCCTTTATAATATATATCTTGTTCACCTTTTTGATTATCGTTTTTTTTATTACTTACTTTATTGTCAAGCGCATCTTTCTCTAAATTCCCAAAAAGGTCTAAATTTTTCATAAATGTATATTCTTAATCTTAACTAATCAACTGAACAATAGTGCTTTTTTAACAACAAAATATTTTGTCATTACAAGATACGAAGATAGCATAAGAATTTGCTAATTACAGAACTTTGTTATTAACAAATCAACTAAGTTTTGAACATTATTCACTGAATACACAAAGTAACTTTGCCTAAAACAAGATTTTTTATAATATTGATTCTCAATTATTTACAAGAGCATAAAACAATTTCGCTCCAAACACACTATTTTATAAAACGTCATATTATATAGGATATTCAGACATTTTATAGTGTCATTTTAAGCTATCAAAATAGCTCAAAGAATTGTATAGTAATACACAATAAAACCAATATTTTATTGTTTAAATAAAAAATATTTTTATTTGCGCAAGTTTTATTACTAACGCGCATCTTAGTACTAATAAATAAGACAAAAAATAAATACACTTTATATAAAAATGAATATCATAATCAATAATTCCATAAATCATAAGAATAGAATAGTAATACTTATAAGTATTTTCTTTCTTAGCACAGTAAATCTATGGGCACAAAAAGGTGGTGCTCCTACTGCCGTTGCAGGCCCTAAAAATGGTGTTAGCGGCATGGTTATCGACAAGCATACAAAGCGTGGCATCCCATATACAACTGTGGCATTATACAAACAATCAGATTCAAGCTTGGTATCTGGTACAATAACCGATGATAATGGTAAATTTTTCATCAAGGCTAAGCAAGGCAGTTATTATATTGATATAAATTTTATGGGATATAATAAAGTGCGTAAAGAAATAAGCATTAATAAGAATACATCATTTGTAAAGCTTGGCAAAATCACCCTATCCAAATCACAAGCAGACCTTAAAGGAGTTGAAATTATTGGTGAGCAATCGTATGTTGACTATAAAATTGACAGAAAAGTTATAAATGTAAGTCGAGACCTTGCTTCAACAGGCGCATCGGCAGTAGAGGCGCTTCAGAATGTTCCTTCTGTAACTGTTGATATTGAAGGCGATGTGCAATTAAGAGGAAGTAGTAATTTTACAGTATTAATTAATGGCAAACCATCTCCCCTTTCTGGTGGCGATGCATTAGAGCAAATTCCTAGTTCTGCAATCAAGAATATTGAAATAATAACCAATCCATCAGCAAAATATGACCCTGACGGCATGACTGGTATTATAAATGTAATCCTTAAAGACAATGTAAAGCAAGGCCTCAACGGAATAGTAGAGGCAAGTGCTGCATCGTTCGATAGCTATGGCTTTAATACTACACTGAATTATAGAAAAGAAAAATGGAATTATTATGGTGGCGTTGATTTAAGAACTAGAAATAGACCTGGAGATGGAATTAGTGAAATGACAAACTTTTCAAATCCTGATACCCTTTTCTTTCGCAATTCTGAACTAGACAGACACAGAAACCGCAATAACTATACATTTAAAGCAGGCGTTGATTATTTCGCTAACAAAAGAAACTCTTTTGGTATTGAAGGCGCATACGGTATTAATAATAGAGGAAAAGACTATTTCAGTAAAATAACCGAATATTATGAGCCAGCAACTATACCAACCATATATAATACTAGTCATAATACTGGTGGTAGAGAATCTCATTTTATGAAAGTAAACCTTAGTTGGCAACATAAATTTAAAACTAAAGGCGACAAGCTTGATGTATTAGCATTTATTAATAAGGGTGATTATTTTAAAAATGAATATCAAAAAGAGGAATATTCTGACATTGACTGGAATCCAGATATTGCAATTAAAAAGTGGATAAACACCAATGACAATAACGATAATATAGATTTTAGACTTAAAGCTGATTATACAAAGATTCTTAAGAATAACAGAAAATTTGAAGCAGGTATTCAATCTAGAAATTATAGAGAGAATTCTACTTTTGTTTATAACAACTTTGATACACTAAATAATGATTGGGAAATAATTCCTCAAAATGGCAATACACTTGTATTCAATAGAGATATATTCTCGATTTACTCTACTTATGGTGGTAGTATCAATAATTTTGGCTATCAATTGGGGCTAAGAGGAGAATATACTAATAGGTTTATTGAAAGCTCTGAGGGGAATTCGGGCTCTAAGATTAATAGATTCGATATTTTTCCAACAATACATTTATCGCAAAAAATTAATGATAAAAACTCTGTTATGGCAAGCTATAGCCGTAGAATAGATAGACCCGGAGGATGGGAATTAGGCCCAAATCCAATGTTTATTTCAAGTACATTCATAAGAGTAGGTAACCCTGAACTTGAACCAGAATATACTGACAGTTATGAAATTAGCTATCAAACAACTTTTTCTAAGTCATTCGTTTCTCTTGAAGGATATTACAGAACTACAAAAAATAAAATTTCTAGAATCCAAGAAATGGATCCCAATACATATATTACTACCATGACTTTTGCCAACCTTGATAGAGATCACTCTGCAGGAATGGAAGCTATGGCTAATCTACAATTGGCAAAATGGGTAAGACTTAATGTAAGTGGAAACTACTATTACTACAAACTACTAGGTAATATTTCTAGTGGCTCAGTTGATACAGAAAGCTGGAATTACGATATCAGAGGTAATGTAAACTTTATGATTACACCACTAATGAGATTACAACTTACAACATTCTATAGAGGACCTTCGGTAACAGCACAAGGAGAGTTTTCTTCTTTTTATATGTTTAACTCAGCTCTACGTTACGATTTTTTCAAGCGTAAGTTAGCCGTTACTTTCAAGGTGAATAATATTACAAACTCAATGCAGCATGCATTTACAACAAGCACTACTGATTTTGCTACCGAGAATGTTTTTCGATCTATAGGGCCTACATTTAGCCTAACTGCTACATATAAAATAAATAATTATAAGAAAAAATCTAAACCTACTTTGGACGACAAAGGAGGAAGTGACGGCGGAGATATTTAACTGAAGGATAGAGGATAAAAAAGAGAGTAAAAGAGGATAAAGGATTTATTCAATAATCTCACTTAATTCTAGCCATCGCAATTCGTTTTCATCAAGCTTGTCGCTAGTATCATTGAATTGGATGCTCCACTGCGTAAAATCGTCAGGAGTGCCATTACCACCATTCAATAATTCTGTAAGCTCTTCTTTGCGCTCAGTTAGAGTTTCAATAATTCCATTTAACTGTTCAAACTCTTGCTTTTCCTTAAAGCTTGCCTTCTTCTTTGTTTCTTTAGGCTTTTTATAAGAATCATTTTTATCACTACGTTCTATTTTCTTTATTTCACGCTCTTTCTTACGCTTTAAAGCTCTGTATTCGCTATAATTAGAATGATAGTCTTTGACTACCCCATTACCTTCAAAAACAAAGAGATGATCCACAACGGAGTCTAAAAAGGCCCTATCGTGCGTTGTTACCATTAAGCAACCTGGATAATTTATTAGAAATTCTTCCAATACATTTAATGTATCAATATCCAAATCGTTAGTGGGCTCATCAAGAATTAAGAAATTGGGATTATTTATAAATACCAGCATCAGCTGTAATCGTCGTTTTTCACCTCCACTCAAATTTCTATAATAATTATGCTGAGTGCTATAATCAAAATTAAAATAATGCAGAAACTGCGCAGCAGATAAAGTAGAACTAGTACCAAAAGGAATTTCATCAGCTACATCTTTAACTATATCTATTAGTCGCTTATCTTCTTTTATGTTTAATCCTGTTTGAGTAAAGTATCCAAACACCATAGTTTGACCTTTTACTATACTCCCTTTATCAGGTTTTATGTTACCCATTACCAAATTAAAGAAAGTAGATTTTCCTGCACCATTAGGTCCCACAACTCCGATTCTCTCACCTTTTGTAAAGGTATGAGAGAAGTTTTTTATGATTAGATTCTCATCAAATGATTTATTTATATGATTGACCTCCAATATCTTATTACCTATCCTTGAAACCTTTACTTTAAAGTCTTTTACCTCTTCACGCTTTACCTTTTTAGCTTTTTTCTCTAGGTCGTAAAATGAATCAATTCTAGCTTTAGATTTAGTAGTTCGAGCTTTTGGCATTCTTCGCATCCACTCCTGCTCTTTCCTCATTAGGTTCTGAGCTTTTTCTTGTTCAGAAATTTCTATTGCAATTCGCTCAGCTTTTTTTTCGACATAATAATTATAGTTTCCTCTATAACGATAAATGCCATCATACTCTAATTCATATATCTCATCGCATACACTATCCAAAAAGTATCTATCATGAGTTACAACCAATAGGCTTAACTTTTGCCCTTTCAGAAACTTTTCTAGCCACTCAATCATATCTATATCAAGGTGATTAGTAGGCTCATCAAGCAAAAGTAAGTCCACATCCTCAATAAGACTTTTGGCCAAAGCCAACTTACGTCTTTGACCTCCAGAAAGGGACTTTACCTTTTGATTTAAGTTACTTATTTTCAGCTTAAAAAGCACCTCTTTAATCTTATTCTCATAATCCCAAGCACTCTTTATATCCATGGCCGCCATAGCTATCTGCAAAGCATCCTGAGCTGCATCACTATCATCTACCGACAACTGCTCTAGAGCATCTTCGTATGATTTTATTATAGAGAACAGTTCATTTTCACTATCCAATACCGCTTCAAAAATAGTTTGATCATTATTAAAGACAGGGTTCTGAGCCAAATATGATATCTTTATATCCTTACGAATCACCACATCCCCTTCATCCTGAATATCTATACCCATAATAATGTTAAGCAAACTAGTTTTACCCATACCATTTTGAGCTATAAACGCAACTTTCTGACCCTGATTTATGCCAAAGTTCACATTATGAAATAGTTGCTTCTCACCGTAAGCTTTTGATAGGTTGTTTACTTGGAGTAAATTCATTATTATATATAATTATTTTAAAATATAGCAGCAATCTATTCTCAGCCTTCAGTCCTCAAACTACTGAAGACTGAAGACTGAAGAC
>JAGLDA010000087.1 GCA_023145955.1 Bacteroidales bacterium | reverse complement strand
AGGACTAAGGACTAAATATTAAATTTTACAACTTAGTTTCCACAACGGCAAGTATCTCTTTTTCAAGAAATAAAGCTCTATTTTCAATATCTCTAGCTTCCGACAATAAAGCATCCGCTACATTTCTATCTTTCAAATCTTTGGCATTAATTCTAACATTAAGATGAGCACCTCTAATACCAGCCATAGCAGCTAATGCACCAACACCAGCATCAGTTACTGAATTCGGATTACCAGTTTCAGCCATGGATTTAGATACATCCATCGATTCAAAACAAAGACGCATAACCTTTAATGGCACCTCCGTAGCATATTTGGTAGCATTCTGAATAGCAGCAGTACGAACAGCCTTATCTTCATCAGTTTTCTTCGCCAATCCAAAGGCATCCATTATTTTATTAAAAGCATTTGTATCTTCATCCACCATTTTCAATAAAGCATCATGATAATACTTACCTTTATCAGCTACATCAGAAAATTCCTCACAGCGGCTATCCCAACCTCTTTTATGAGAAGAAAGGTTAGCAACCATAGTAGCTAGAGCTGCACCCATAGCACCCATATATGCAGAAATTGATCCACCACCAGGAGCAGGAGATTCAGATGCTGTTTCGTGAACGAAACCTGTAAGGCTCATATCAATAAGACCTTTAGGGTTTTCTGCATCTAAAATATACTCTATAATTTTTTTCTTTGGCTCAAAAGGGTATAACTCATCCAAACCAAGAGATTTAACAGCAATTTTAATCAATTCAGAATCAGCAATACCAGTAGAGCGATTTTGTAATTTAAGATAATGACGACCCGCATCAAGTATAGCTTTCAAAGGCACTACACCTACTAATTCCGAACCAGTTACACGCATTCCACGAGATTGAGCTTTGGCACTAACTTCGTCAAAAGCCGTATGTATTGGCGTTTCCTCAATATTAGTCATATTCATTGATATTTGAGCAATCCCAAATTCATCAATAAACCAACCTATGGCCTTAGTATGTTTTAATGTTCCAGGCACCATAACTGGTTTACCATTCTCATCTTTTACAATTTTACCAGTAATACCATCACCATCGCGCTTAGTACGGCCACGCTCACGTACATCAAAAGCCACTGCATTTGCACGACGAGTGGAAGTTGTATTAAGATTATAATTAATTGCAACTAAGAAGCTACGAGCACTAACGGCCGTAACACCACTCTTTGCAACCTTTTCAGTAAACTCTGCTGGGCCATAATCAGGGCGCCATTCGTCAGTACTAATTCGATTAGCAACGGCCTCATACTCACCAGCACGGCAATTTGCCAAGTTCTTTCTAACTTCAGTTTTGGCTGCATTCTCATAGCAATAGATTGGAATATCTAACTCCTCACCTATTCTCTTTGCTAATTTATAAGCCAACTCAACAGTTTCTTCCATTGATATATTTGCAACAGGCACTAACGGACAAACATCAGTAGCACCAAAGCGAGGATGAGCACCACTATGCCCACGCATATCAATAAGCTCCTGAGCTTTCTTTATAGATTGAAATGCCGCTTCTAAAACCTCGTCAGGAGTTCCTACCATAGTAACTACAGTACGATTAGTTGCCGCCCCTGGATCTACATCCACAAGCTTAACACCATCAATTTTCTCTATTTCAGCTGTGATTTGATTTATCACATTCATATCGCGACCTTCACTAAAATTCGGTACGCATTCTATCAACTGTTGCATATTTTTATGTATTTTTTTTGTTATTTATTGTCATTTGTTGCCTGCCTGCCGGCGAGGCAGATGTGTTATGTGTTATGTGTATAATTCCGAATTAACTAATTCCTATCCCGATGCCTATCGGGGCCTAATTAACTAACTCCTAATTCCAAATTAACTAATTCCTATCCCGATGCCTATCGGGGCCTAATTAACTAATTCCCCATTAAGTATCATAGTATCAACCTTATTATCACCATAAGAATAAGTCCAATAATGATAGGTAGGCATTTCTTTTGTAATAATTAAGTTGGCTATTTTTCCTTTTGTTATACTTCCCAATTCATTTTCAATACCCATTGCATAGGCACTATTTATTGTTGTAGAGTGAATTACCTCTTGAGAAAGCATTTTAAACATTACTGAGCCCATAGCTGCAATAAGCTGCATATTACCCGAAGGAGATGATCCAGGGTTAAAATCACTTGCCAAAGCTACAGGCAAACCGGCCTCTATCATATTACGAACTGGCGCATGCACCATTCCCAAAAAGAAAGCGGCACCAGGCAATAATGTAGGCATAGTTTTAGACTTCAATAAAGTTTTAATCTCTTCTTTACCAGTAAATTCTAAATGATCAACTGAAAGCGCATTATATTTCACGCCCACTTGAATACCACCACTATAATCTAATTCATTTGCATGAATCTTAGGGCGCATTCCATATTTTGAGGCAGCAGAAAGAATTCTATCAGTTTCGTCAACAGTAAAAAAGCCTTTATCACAAAACACATCTACATAGTCTGCCAACTGCTGCTCTCCTACTTCTGGAATCATTTCATTTACCACAATATCAACATATTCCGATTGTCTACCACGATATTCAGTAGGCACGGCATGAGCTCCCAAAAAAGTAGATTTAATTGTTATTGGACTTTCTTCTTTCAATCTTTTTATAACCCTAAGCATTTTAAGCTCACTATCCAACGAAAGACCATACCCACTCTTAATCTCCACAGCACCAGTGCCCATAGAAATAATACTATTGATACGACTTAATGCTTGATTATAAAGAGATTCCTCACTAGCCTCAGCTATTCTTTTTGCAGAATTAAGTATTCCACCACCACGGGCAGCTATCTCTTCATAAGACAAACCCTTTATTTTATCAATATACTCAATCTCACGACTACCATCATAAACCAAGTGAGTATGTGAATCGGCAAAAGCTGGAAAAACCATCTTTCCTTTTGCATCAATAGTTTTATCAATATTGAAATTTAAAATCTCATTTTGCAAGTCCGACATCAAGCCATAGGCCGCTATTTTATCTCCATTAGTTATTAAATAGGCATCCCTAATTGTTTTTAATTCAGACATTTCTTTACCACTAGTATAGAGTCTATTATCTTCTATTATCTGAACTAATTCTTTTATATTCTTTATTAATATATTCATAACTATTTTTAATAATATTTGATGGCAAATATAATAATTTAAAAAGAATTATTAATTTGATTTATTACGTATTCTGCTTGTATGATGTTAATAAATACTCCAATAATAATATGGAATATCATATTCTATATTTAAAAATAATCTAGTAAAATTTAATTCATAAGCTCTTCAGCCATCTTTAATGCCGATTCATTATTAGCATCACCACTAATCATTAGAGCTATTTCCTGCGACCTTTGCTCTTTACTTAGTAGAAGAATATCACTATAAGTAACATCTTCAATCTCTTTTTTAAACACCTTATAATGAGCACTTCCCTTTGCAGCAATCTGTGGAAGATGAGTTATTGTTATAACTTGCATATTATCAGCCATTTTCTGCATCACATTGCCTACCTTAGTAGCAATATCACCAGAAACCCCTGTATCTATCTCATCAAATATAACCGTAGGAAGGTTTTTATTTACAGATAGCATTGATTTTAAAGTTAATACAAGCCTAGAAAGCTCACCTCCAGAGGCTACCTTTGCCACAGAGTCAGCCTTATGACCTTTATTGGAGCTAAATAGAAAATCTACCGCGTCAATGCCCACAGCAGTAATATTTTCAAGTATATTCACAGATATCTGAAAATTTGCATCTTTCATACCTAAATCCTGTAATCCCAGAACTATTCTTTTCTTTATCATAGGAATAGCTCTCAATCTCTTTTTAGAAAGCACTGCAGCAGCACTTTCCACAATTTTATAAGATTTAGACACTTCTGCATTTACCATTTCAATCTCCTGTGATAAGGTGCCGAAATCTAGCAACTGACTATCCAGCACATCTTTATATTCAATTAACTCTTCTACGGAATGCAACCCATGTTTCTGCTGCAAATGAAGAATCATATCTAACCTATCTTGTAACTGAGTATGCTTTTCTGGTTCGAATTCCGTATTCTCATTCAAATACCCATATTCAGCAGCAACATCCTTAAGCTCTAACAAGCTAGAATTCAGGCGTTCATATAATTCAACATATTTACTATGAATTTGCTGCAATGATTGCAATTCCGATAATACCATTTCTATATCAGAAACTATATTAGCATCATTTTCACTTAATTTTTGAGTTGTAAGATATAAAGTCTCCTTAATAAGCTCCGCATTATCCATTAATTGTAGCTCTGAGCGAATCTGCTTCTCTTCTCCACTTATCAGACTTGCCAATTCTAGCTCCTCAAATTGAAACTTTATAAAATCTTGATTCTTTTGCGCTTCCTTTTCTTTCTCAATTAAGGAATTATATTTCTTACGCAACTCACTATATTTCTTATACTTAACAGTGTAAGCATCCATTTCTGAATTAGTACCTGCCAGGTCATCAAGCATAGATAACTGAAACTCAGGTTTCTTAAAAATATAAGCTTGATTTTGACTATTAACATCTATCAATAGCGTAGCAAAAGATTTCAGTTGAGACAAACTAGCTGGAGTATCATTAATAAATGCTCTTGATTTCCCTTCAGCTGTAATCTCTCGTCTTATTCTTAGAACATCTTCTACATCAAAATCATTTGTAGTAAGTAAAACTATAACTTTTTCACTTAGTTTATCATAAACCCCTTCAACAATACACTTTTTATTAGTATTCTTATTAACAACATTTTTATCTGCTCTATTACCAAGAATAAGTCCTAAAGCACCTATAATTATGGACTTACCAGCACCAGTTTCACCAGTAATAACATTCAAACCCGAATCAAAATCTAATTCCAATTTGTCAATTAAAGCATAATTATTTATATAAAGTGATTTAAGCATATTTAGTATTGAATATGAATTTTATAAATTTGTTTTTAAATGTATTATATTTTTTTCAGTTTAAACTGCATATAATTAATAGCATAACCTTGTAATGAAAATTTATTTTCGTAAAAAGTTTTTATAGATTTCACAACCTCATAACCTTCCACATTATACAAATCCTTAACAGAAACCAATAGCTCATGGCCTTCTTCTGCAATCATTTCAAGCGTATAATCAAATAGAGGCTCACTATCAGTTTTAAAATTAATGATAGCACCAGGCTTTAATATATTACGATAATAATCCATAAATCTAGGCGAGGTAAGTCGCTTATTTTCCTTTTTAGGTTGCGGATCAGGAAAGGTTATCCAAAGCTCATCAATTTCAGCCTCAGCAAATATTTTAGGAACCATTTGCACATGATTTCGCACAAATGCAACATTAGTCATACCTTTCTCATTGGAATCGGTACATCCGCGCCACATACGTGCGCCTTTAATATCCATACCAATAAAATTTCTTTCAGAATATTTCTCACCCAAACCAACAGTATATTCACCTTTTCCACATCCTACTTCAAGAGTTATTGGGTTTCCATTCTTAAAAAAGTCGGAATCCCACTTCCCTTGCATATCATAGCCTTCCAATAATTCTTCGTAGCTAGGCTGAAACATATTATCATAAGATAAGTTTTCAGCAAAATGTTTTAGTTTATTCTTTCTTCCCATTTCTCTATTCTTCTATTAACTGCATCCAAAGATCTTTATTCTCTTTTTTGGATACTTTAAGCATATACTCTTCAGCAGCTGTTTCATTACTAAAACTATCATAACAAACCCTAATTAATCCACTAGATGTTTTACCATTAATACTAGCATTTGGGTAATCACCATTTTTAAGCTCGCGCAAATAGTGCTTTGCCTTATGAGAGGATTTAAAGCAACCCGCCATTACATAATACGCTCCATTTTCAGCAACATTAGCTTCTACAACAGGGGTTTCAACAATAATATCAACCACTGTATCAGTATTTATAGCAATATCTTCATTTTCAACAGAGTTAGCAACTATTTCCTTAGCCTCTATTTTCTTTACTCCCTTAATTTCAAGTTTATCAGTAATAACCACCTCAGATTTATCATTTTGCAATTTAGCATCATCATTTAAGAATACATATACTATAATTAAAGAAGCTACAATACCAACTATTGCAATCCAAATCCACATTTTATTACTTCCCTTCTCTTTCTCCTTATTAGGTATAATTATTGCCTTAGGACTAGCTTGCGCAACTGTTATAGGCTCTTGATGGAATTCCTCCATTCCAAAGAAATTATTATCAAAAGCAATATCTTTATCTTGAATAAAAACTATTCCACCTTTCTCGTGAATAGAAATAACACCTATATGCGGAATAACGGCTTTCTTACCATCTCGTAAATCCTTAATTACTTGTTTAACAAAAGCGCTAATTAGTATGTCGGCATTATTACTTCCCAAAGTTTTTGCTAGTAGAGAGTCCTTTGCATTCTTATCTAAATGAAAAGTAATCTTTTTAGTTTTTGGGGTAAAATCATGACTAACAGGATGATGATATGCTTCTTTATCAATAGCTTCAAAATAACCCAAGCCATTAACAACTACTTTAGAATTACTAAAAAGCAGTTTACTAATATGTATACTTATTTTCTGCATATTATCTTTTTATTTTATATAATGCATTTACAATATCTTCAGGAGTATCTATACCATAACTTTCGTATTGAGTTTCTGCAACTCCAATTATATAATCATTTTGCAACCACCTAAGCTGTTCTAAAGACTCACTTTGTTCCAATTCAGCTGGAGAAAGTTTTTCAAGTTCTAGCAATACTTTATGCTTAAAAGCATACATTCCAATATGCTTATACATTATTGGATTTACAGCATTTCTATCAAAGGGAATTCCATAACGAGAAAAATATAACGCCCTACCCTCATTACTCTTAACAAGCTTAACAACGTTTGGCGATTTCTTCTCATTATCATCTGTTATTTGCTTTGCTAAAGTTGCAATATCATAATTACCAGAAGAAATTAAATTGCAAAGGCTATCAATTTGCTCGATATGAACAAAAGGCTCATCACCTTGAATATTAAGAATATAATCGTACTTTTTAGTTTCCTTTTTTACTACTTCAGTAATTCTTTCCGTACCATTACTATGCTCTTTTGCTGTCATTACAACATTTATATCCAAGGATGCACAGTGGTCATAAATTCTTTTATCATCAGTAGCCACTACAACCTTATCAAGGCTTTTAACTTGCGAAGCTTTTAAATAAACGCGATGTATCATACTCTTTCCATCAATATCAGCAAGAGGCTTGCCTGGAAAGCGTGAAGAATCATAACGTGCAGGTATAATAGCAATTATAGACATAACTTAGAATAAGCCATTTATTTCACCATTAATTTTATCAATAATAAATCCCAAGTCTTCTGGGTTATTATAATAATCCAAATTATCTACATTAATAATAAGAAGTTTCCCTTCATCATATGTATCAATCCACTTCTCGTATCTATCATTCAAACTTTTTAAATAATCTAACCTAATGGAATTTTCGTAATCTCTACCTCTATTTTGAATCTGATTTACCAAGTTTGGCACCGAAGAGCGCAAATATATCAACAAATCAGGAGCTTGAACAAATGAAGACATTAATTCAAAGAGAGTTTCATAATTCTCAAAATCGCGCGATGGCATAAGCCCCATTTCATGCAAATTGGGAGCAAATATGTATGCATCCTCAAAGATAGTACGATCTTGAATAACTGTTTTACCGCTATCACGTATATCAACCACCTGACGAAGTCTACTATTTAAGAAGTATACTTGCAAGTTAAAAGACCAACGTTGCATATCTTCATAAAAACTATTTAAATATGGGTTTGTTTCAACATCCTCATAATGAGCTTCCCACTTAAAGTGTTTTGCTAGCAAACGAGTAAGTGTAGTTTTTCCAGCTCCTATATTTCCTGCGATAGCAATATGCATATTATTAAAAATCTTTTCGGGGGTTAATACTAAAATATATATTTATCAAATAATTAGTCGCAAAACTACAATTCAATAATTGAATTACAAAGGTAAATAAAACCTTAAAGTAATTTTATTTTTTTTAAATATTTTTGGGCTTTAATTATCAATTAGGTTTTTCTATATTTATTCACACAAATGAAAATGAATCAGAAATTTACTAATTCACATCCCACATTCGTATAGTGCTGATTGCGTACCTTTTACAACTACCGCGGTAATTTAATTAAACAAATTGCAGGTATTTTGTGAAATTTATGCAAAAAAAACAGAATTAGACCAAAGATTAAGATTAGTAATTGCGTCTTATAATATGAAACGGAAAGTCGATCAAGTTTCCACTATTTCTCATTAAACGTGGATTAGGTGTTTAATAAATTTGTTTTACCATGATTGGCTAAAAATATTGTAATTATTTCATATTGTGTGTGTGTATATTCTGAAATTAATTACAAAACTTGATTTTGGCTTTTCGTTTAATTAGATATTAACCTGCAATTACTCATAATTGCAGGTTTTTTTATTTCCAAAAAGTTAATAATTCCAATATATTTATCAATTATTACTTCACATATTATTCTTACATTTGCAGCCGATTTTTACGATACAAATAATAATAAAAACATAGATATAATGTCAAATATTGAATATAAAATTGCAGACATCAATCTTGCAGATTGGGGACGCAAAGAAATAGAAATTGCTGAGCAGGAAATGCCAGGTTTAATGTCTATTCGCAAAAAGCACAGTATAGATAAACCATTAAATGGAGTACGTATAATGGGTTCATTACATATGACTATACAAACTGCTGTATTGATTGAAACATTAGTAGCATTGGGTGCTGATGTAAGATGGGCAAGTTGCAACATTTTTTC
>JAGLDA010000086.1 GCA_023145955.1 Bacteroidales bacterium | reverse complement strand
ACACAAGATCATGCTGCTGCGGCAATTGCTGCTGCAGGGGTACCTGTTTTTGCTTGGAAAGGCGAAACTCTTGAAGAATATTGGTGGTGTACAAACAAAGCATTAAGTTTTCCTGAAGGAAAAGGCCCAGAATTGATTGTTGATGATGGTGGTGATGCTACTCAACTTATACACAGAGGGTTTGCTGCCGAAAAAGACGCTAGCACATTGGATGTAGAAGCTGAAAATATAGAAGAAGGAGAAGTTCTTAAATTATTACGTGCTACTTTAGAAGAAGACAATAAGAAATGGCATCGTACTGTTGCAGATTGGAAAGGAGTTTCTGAAGAAACTACTACTGGTGTTCATAGGTTATATCAAATGTTTGATAATAATGAATTATTGGTACCTTCTATTAATGTAAATGATTCTGTTACTAAATCAAAATTCGATAATCTATACGGTTGCCGTGAGAGTTTAGCTGATGGTATAAAAAGAGCTACTGACGTAATGATAGCTGGAAAAGTTGTTGTTGTTGCTGGATATGGTGATGTTGGCAAAGGTTCTGCTCACTCAATGCGCTCGTATGGTGCTCGTGTAATAGTAACGGAGATTGACCCAATTTGCGCATTGCAAGCAGCAATGGAAGGTTTTGAAGTTACTACTATGGAAGAGGCTGTAAAAGAAGGTAATATTTTTGTTACCACTACTGGCAATAAAGATGTAATTACTGCACAGCATATGGAAGATATGAATGACCAAGCAATTGTTTGTAATATTGGTCATTTTGATAATGAAATTCAAGTGGTACCAATGGAAGCTCTTCCAGGTATGCAGAAAATAAACATTAAGCCTCAAGTAGATGAATATAAATTTGCAGATGGTCACTCAATATTCCTTCTTGCAGAAGGTCGTTTAGTGAATCTAGGATGTGCTACTGGCCACCCTTCTTTTGTGATGAGTAATTCTTTTACAAATCAAACTCTAGCTCAGATTGACCTTTGGGAAAAGAAAGATGAGTATGAAGTTGGTGTTTATCGTTTGCCAAAATATTTAGATGAAGAAGTTGCTCGTTTGCACCTTGAAAAAATTGGCGTAAACTTAACTAAGCTTTCAAAAGAACAAGCTGATTATATTGGCGTTAAAGTTGGTGGACCTTATAAAGCAGATCATTATAGGTATTAAATTATCTCAATAATATATCAGAAAAGCTCTTATGGTAACATAAGGGCTTTTTTTATTTAGCACTCCCGAGATACCACGAGAATAACACAAATTGATTCCAACCTTATACAAAAGTGAGGTGGTGAGTAATATATTTAAATACACATCAGTATCCTATATTCAATTAGTAAATGCAACTATTTAGTAAATTTTATATCTTTGAGCGGAAACTATAAATTTTATAATGAAGGTTATTATTTTGAACCATTTACTTTACACAAAATAGAGAAATAAAAATATTATTTGAAGAATATGACTATTAAAAATAGCAACTAGCAGCTCTATCCATATTAAGCATTATTGTTTTACTAGTAACTGGCTTTAAAATTAACAATTGCGAAAAGTATTACCAAGCATCATTTCCAATTAATATGTATGCAAATAGTGATACTATTAGTATTGGTCAATGATAGTGCAATTGTAGGTTTACAACTTATTGTTAAAAAAGCAGGTGTATTTGTTTTCATGTTTATAGATTTCGCAGCATCTAGACATAGCCCTACCATATCAAACCATGATAATCTCACTTTGGGGCATCCAGATTGCACTGAATTTTACTGGCATGGATTATTCATAAATAGGAATACAAACACTAACTATTATCTAATCCAAGACCATAATGCATATATTGAAACAACTATAAATACTTATTTGGACCCAGATGATTGGGATAAAAACGCTGTAAATGATAGACAACATGATTTAGAATTTGGTTCTTTTTCAGTGGTAGTTAAATAATGAGTTCGGGAGGTTGTACGTTAGACAATCAAGAGCATTATTAACGATTGCTATGTGTACCAACAGCATAGTCCCCAATAACTCAAGAATAACACAATATGGCTGCCACCCCAATGATAATCGGCATAGTGCAAGTATAATAGGTAAATATAATACGGTTGAACTCCTTCAGCGTTATTATTACGACTAATGTTGATGGTGCCACAAATTACATTTATTATTTATTTCGGCAGTAATGATTTCAAATTGGCAAGCTCTACATTCAACAGAAGCTTTTTTGCCTTTAGCCCACCGGCATAGCCTCCCAAACCTCCATTGCTAGCTACTACCCTATGACATGGGATAATAATAGAAATAGCATTGGCACCATTTGCATTAGCTACTGCCCTTACCGCTTTGGGATTTCCTATTTTTTCCGAAAGAGCCTTATAACTAACTGTTGTGCCATAAGGAATATTAATAAGCTCTTCCCAAACTTGTTTCTGAAAATCAGAGCCAAGCATTATGAAAGGAATATCAAATTTATCTCGTTTTTCTACAAAATACTCTTCAAGCTGTTTAATAGTTTCTTTTATTACTTCACTATTCTGTATTATATACTCTGCCTTTAGATGTGTTTTTATTCTATTATCAATTCTATCTCTCATCTTACGATATCGAGTGTCGATTATGCATAACTTACCATCATACGAGCCTATTATCAGCTCACCTATTATTGACTTATAGTATTGTATATTTATGTTTTTCATTATATATGTTTATAGCAGTTTATATCATGATCGTTTACCATGCCTATGGATTGCATATAAGCATAGATAATAGTTGAGCCTACAAAATTCATCCCTCGTTTTTTCAAATCCTTTGAAATAATATCCGACAGCTCAGTCTTAGCAGGCAATTCTTCTACTTTAAAATAATTTACAATGGGCTTATTATTTACAAATGCCCAAATAAAATAATTGAAAGACCCAAACTCTTTCTGAATTTGCATAAAAATCTTTGCATTTCTTATTGCAGATCTTATCTTCAGTCTATTACGTATAATTCCTTTATTTTGTAGTAGTTCTTCGTATTTTTTTTCATCATAATTAGAAACTATTTTAGGGTCAAAATTATCGAAAGCAATACGGTAATTATCTCTTTTATTAAGCACTGTTTCCCATGCCAAACCCGCTTGTGCTCCTTCTAGTATAAGCATTTCAAACAATTCATTATCATCATGTTTTTCAACGCCCCACTCAATATCATGATAATCAATATACAGCTCATTCTTAAGGTTTACCCAACTACATCTTTTGATATTATTATCCTCTTTATTCACCATTATTTATCATAAAATTAATATTTTGTAAATATATATAATTACAAAATATAATTAAGGTTAAATATCTATTATCTTTATCCAATATTAAAAGCAACTTTTAGATGATGAAAAATATTACAAAAACAGTTATAATAAAGAATATAAAGAGTATACTACTAATACTATTGGGAGTTGTATCAGCATCCTTTGGTTTAGAATCTTTTCTTATTCCCAATGACTTTATTGATGGCGGTGTAACCGGGATTTCTATGCTTTTGGCACACACTACTGGCTTACCATTATACCTTTGGATAATAGTTATAAATATTCCTTTTATTATTTGGGGAGGACTTAAAATCAATATTCGTTTTGCTGTATTAAGTATTATAGCAATTTCATTACTTGCTACTTCAATAGCTTTTGTACATTTTCCTATTATCACTTCTGATACTTTATTAATAGCAATATTTGGAGGTTTCTTTCTAGGGCTAGGTATTGGTTTTGCAGTTAGAGGTAGCTCCGTAATTGATGGCACAGAGGTTTTGGCTCTTTCTATCAGCCAAAAGTCATTTCTATCAGTTGGTGATACAATACTTATTTTAAACGTATTTATATTTTCTTTTGCAGCATATATTCTTGGAATAGAAACAGCTCTTTATTCCCTACTAACCTATTTTGTAGCTTCCAAAACTGTAGATTTCGTAATACATGGTATAGAAGAATATTATGGACTTACTATAGTATCGGATAAACATCAGCAAATAAAACTATTGCTTACTGACGAACTTAACAAAAGCGTAACCCTATACCACGCAAGAGGAGGAAGAGCAAAATGTGATGATGACGATATTGAGGTTGTATATGTTATTGTTACTCGTTTAGAAGTAAATAGAGTTATAAGAAAAGTACTTGAAGTAGATAACAAGGCCTTTGTTGCTGAACACATCCTTGGTGAAGTACATGGGGGCATAGTTAAGAAAAAGCCTCTGCACTAAATTTAGTGCTAATTTTATTACTATTACATCATAATATTTGTAATTTTTATTTGTAATTTTTATAAACTATGCTATAGTAGTTTTCAACAATATTGGTGTATAAGTATTAATCAATAAAATGTATAAAATTCCTATTTTTGTAATTCATTAAAATACTCATTGTGAAAAAACATATTCCTAATATAATAACCTTATTAAATCTTTTTAGTGGTGTAAGTGGTATTGTTTCAGCTATGAATGGCCATTGGGAATTAGCATTTTGGCTTATGATTGCTGGAGCTGGTTTCGATTTTTTTGATGGCATGGTAGCTCGCTTGCTAAAAGTATCTGGGCCGTTGGGTGCTGAGCTTGATTCTCTTTCCGATATGGTTACTTTTGGAGTATTGCCATCTATTATCATGTACAATATGCTCCTTAATAGCCCTACTCCTATTGTTAATTATGAAATAATGGATGTAAGAGTATTTCCACTAATTGCATTTGCAATTGCGGCAATGAGCGGCCTTAGATTAGCTAAATTTAATATTGACGATAGGCAAACTACTAGTTTTATTGGCCTTCCAACACCAGCTAATGCTTTATTAATTGGTGCATTATCTTATGCCACATATAGCATCTGTAATTGTCTAGAGTTTCAACAGTTTATTAGTAATGCTTATTTCTTAGCTGCACTATCGCTTGTACTTTCTTATCTATTAGTAGCAGAGCTCCCTTTATTTGCACTAAAATTTAAAAACCTTAGTTGGAATGATAATAAGCTTAGATATATATTTTTAGGAATAAGCATTTTGCTACTCGCAATATTTTATAAGTGGATGTATATGGCTATTCTATTAATAATCCCTATCTATATTCTATTATCTATTTTTAATAATTTGAGTGATAAAAAAAATAAACACTAAAGAATAATTAAATATTTATATAATAATTTGTCTTAAAAACGTTGTAGAAATATAGATAATTAATAAACAGTATGCCAAATAAAACTATTCTATATATTCTCATTTTATTATTGACTTTTTCTTCTAATACCATTAATGCACAAGAGATGACGGTATATGATGAAAATAGCAATTTGGAAATAGAATTTAAATACGACCCATATAAACCTGATAATAGCTTACCTAATTTTTTTATTAATGAATTATCAGATGCACAAACGCGTATGCGATCATTCTTTAAGTATTATATTAAGGCACAAAGCAGTACTCAACTAATAAAAAATGGGAATCAATATAGACTACATATAAAAATAGATAGTTTTAAAACGAAAGGAAACTTCGAATATAAAGATTTTAATTTCAGCAAAGCTTGCTTACCTGAAAAAGTGTTTTACTCATATAATATCTATGAAAATAATACTAAGAAAATACAAAATAGAAATATTACCCTTAATATATATTCAAACTCATCTTTAGTATTTGATAGCACTTTTATTGATATTATTGGAAATGCTTCATACACAATAAAAAAAGAAAAATTAGGGTATATTTTTAGTAAAAATCAAAAAGAAAATTTTTATAAGTCTATTAATTACATAAAGCTATATTATAAAGACGGGCAAAAAATTAAAGAGATAAATAAAGATATTGCGAAACTTGACGCTAGTAACATAGACAAATTACTACTACAAAGCATTGATATTAAATATATTAATAAATACTTTAATAAAATTAGCATACCAGAATACAAAAGTTATTTATCATTAAGCAAAACCGATCCTGCAGGAATTTATAAAGAATACCTAAGCACTGGAGCTATTATAGATTCATTATATCAATTATACATTAGTAAGATAAATGTACTCGACTCACTATATTATGCAAAAGGAATGCTCTATAAAGAAGATAATAATAAGAATAAAGCATTAGAATATTTTGAGAAATCCATAGACTTCAGTCCAGAATATTTACCATCATTATACGAATTGGCTCTTAATGAGTATAATAATAAGCAATATTCAGAGGCCGGATTATTGCTGAATAATATATTACAAATTAGTAGTAAGAATAAAAAGGCAAATATACTTGCACTAAACAATTATAATGCTATGCTACAGCAAGGTATAGAGCTTAATAATACAGAGCGATATACCGAAGGTTTGAGAATACTGGAAGAAGCAAAGGTGTTTTGCACAACGAATATCCATGTATTATCTTGCGAAAGTTATCAAGATTCGGCTATAAATTACTCTAGATATGGCATATATAAATCATACATCAGCATAGCAAGTGCATCAATGCGACGTGGCAGATTAGATATGACAGAGGACTATCTTGGCGCTGCTAGCAAATATCAAGATAAATATCCTGAAGCAATAAAAAGCAACAAAAAAGCAAAGTCACTTTACTCATTATTAATAACTCAGTATTTAAGGTTAAGTATTGAATCTGCATCTGATAAGCAACAGGCAAATGCATACCTACATCATGCGGATAGTATTGCACTATTATATTCGCTTGATGATGCAGAAAGTTTTATTGCTAAAACTAAACTAGAATTAGAGAAAAGTGATTTTTCGAAGGATAAAAAATCAAAGAAAATTCTTGCCCATAACAAATTAACTGAACAACAGGAATATAGCACAATTATCATTGAAGATATTAGCCCCGAAAAGACTGCAATAAACTCTTATAATCTATATATTAAGCTAGGAATATCATATTATGAGAATAATAAATTCGCCAGAGCATATTCTAAATTTAAAAGTGCCAAGTTAATAGAGCAAGAGTTTAATGTTAAACTTTATGACTCCTTAGATTACTTCATTCATATTTCCTCTCGTAATTCTGTATTAAAACTACTTGAGAAAGCAAATTTAAATGCGTGGGCAAAAAGATATAATTCTGCTGAAATATTATTAGAAGAAGCAAACATTGAGATAAAAGAAAATAAGCTAGAGAGTGATTCTTTAATAGAATTAGCATTAAAACAATTGGAGGACGAGATTAAAACTAAAGAGAACTCTATACTTAGCAAACATTATAATAAACTAATGAATAAAGCTAGGCTTAGTATTGACTTTAGCGATTTTGCGAGTATGAAAAAATATTGTGACACAGCGATTTACATTGCTGAAGAAAATCGTAAAATTGCCTTAAATATTTCTTACCCAAAATCATTATTGCAGAAATATACGTATGAGATTAAATACCAACTGCTAGAAGAAAACACTAAGGACTATTGCAATGAACAAGCTTATAAACAAGCAATAGAGGAATTTAAGAATACCGTTCTTTTACGCGATTCTATGAGTGTGCAAATAAATATTTTTGCACTTAAAGACTTTGCTAACTATGCAAACAGTATTGATATATATAAATATACTATACAAACTGCCTTAGAGCAATCAAAGGAAGAAATAGCGTTTGAAATATGGAAAATTGCTAATTCCAAATCTACTGAAATTGACAAGGAAACGGCTAAGTTATGCATGCAAGCACTGGGAAGAGTAGATATTAAAAAATATCCTAACTCCAATAAAAAGCAATTATATATTGCTAGATTTGGAGTTACAAAGTCATTTAAAAATTATAAACGATATTATTATAAAGGCTTAAAAAATGAGATTAAATACTAAAATATTTTTTACAATAATATTATTGACATTTTCTGTTGGAAAGTTAAGAAGTCAGGATACCTACCCTCAAGACTATTTTAAGTTACCAATGGATATCCCTATTATATTGAGTGGCAGTTTTGGAGAATTACGATCAAATCATTTTCATACTGGCCTTGATATTAAAACCCAAGGAGTAGTTGGGAAGCAGATTCTCGCACCTGCTGATGGATATATATCGCGTATAAAAGTATCTCCATGGGGATATGGAAATGCTTTGTATATAACCCACCCAAATGGATATATGACTGTATATGCGCACCTTAATAATTATAATGACGAATTATCTAAACTCATAAAGCAAGCGCAGTATAATCAGAAAAAATTTGCTGTGGAGATTTTTCCTAAAAAAGGAAGTATTAATATAAAGCAAGGAGATATTATTGGCTATACGGGAAATAGTGGCAGTTCTGGAGGTCCACATTTGCATTTCGAAATTCGTAATGCCAAACAAGAACCTATTAATCCATTACTTTTTGGGATTAAAGTAAACGACAATAAATATCCTGAAATGAAAAAGCTTAGAATCTATAGTTATTACAAATATGATAACTCTATTTATCAAACATTTTCGTTATACCAAAAGAATGCTAAGGTTTATAAAAAATACAATGATACTATTATTATTACTTCTAACCAATTCTACCCTGCTGTTGAAGGTTATGATAGATTTGATGGTGCCAATAATAAAAATGGATATTATAAATTAGAGTTTTACCTAGACGATAGTCTTTACTCAAAATTTACTGCCGATAAAGTGAATTTTAACGAAAAGAGATATATAAATTCTTTTATTGACTATAACGCATACAAAACTACTAAACAGAGATTTCAGCGTTCATATAAAGAAGAAAACGCTAAACTGAGTAATATTACGGATGTTGTAAATAATGGTATAATGCATTTAACAGACAACAAGGCTCATAAAGTTAAGATTATGGCTTATGATTTTGCCGGTCAAATATCTACTCTAGAGGTATATATAAAGAGTATTGGTGGAGACAAACATAAAGAAATACTAAATGCCAATATATTTGAATGGAACCATGAGAATATTTATAAAACCTCAGATTTTGAATTAATACTACCTAAGAATGCTTTTTATAGCAATCAAGAATTTTATGCTAAAAGCGAAGATAGTAAGTATTCAAAATACAGCCAATTATGTAACATTTATAAAATTGGGGTTCCATTACATAAGCATTATAAACTGAAAATTAAGCTAAACAAACCTAATGAAATTGCAAATAAAAGTAAGTTATGTATTATAAGTTTGAATAATATGAATCAAATCATTTATGAAGGTGGAAGCTATTCTGATGGATGGATAAATATTAAAACTCGTAGTTTCGGTAAATATTATATAGATATAGATACCATTGCCCCTATTTTAACTGCAAAAAATATTTATAACAATAAAAACATCACTAAACAGCATGCAATTAGTTTTAAAGTAACCGATAATCTATCTGGAATAAAAAGCTATAAAGCAAGCATTGATGGTGAATGGGTATTGCTAGAGTATGATCCAAAGCGCAATCATTTATATTATGTAATTGATGATCGGTTTAAAGCAGGTAAACATAAGTTTAAAATTACTGCTACAGATGACAGAAGTAATAAAACTACCTTAGATTATACGCTAATCAGAAATTAGCATAGATAAAAATAGAACATAAAAAAAATAGCTATCAATATTAATTGATAGCTATTTTTCATTATATAAGTTTCAATAATTACTCAACAATTGGCTTTAGATAATAGTAAGGCCAGTTTATATACTGACTCTTAGTATAAACATCTTTCCACTTTTTATGACCAGTAGTTTCAAATTTTTTCAAACCTTTTTTAGTATCAGTTAGTAGAGTATTTAATTTGCGACGAGTATCTAATGTCATTTCATGAATATTACATGCAATTAGAGTTGGAACAGCAACAGTTGTCACCATTTTCTTTTGCCATGGATAAGTACCTTTAGCTATTTCTTTAGCTGTGTATAGCTCTTCTAAGCCTCTCATACCAATATTTACTAACTGAAGTTCTTCTTTAGAATCAAGCTCTAATAAAGAATTTACAGGAGCACCTCCAACATAAAAATACGCATCAATTTCGCCTGAGCGTAAAGCT
>JAGLDA010000085.1 GCA_023145955.1 Bacteroidales bacterium | reverse complement strand
TATTTATTGATGCCTCGATGCTAAATGCAAGGGTAAATAGATTTTTCATGGTGCATGAAGATACACTTGGGCATTTTACAGGTGATGTAATTGTGGATGTTATAGGTAGTGATATTGATAATGTACAGGGTTATATTAATATTCATAATGTTGATTTTGAGTATCATAATAATAGATATAGTACTGATTCATTTTATGTTGAATCATATATTAATAATTCATTTCGCCAATTATCTGTAAAAAGCAATGATTTGGATATGGATATTAGTGGCTTTAGACGGTTTAGTGATTTTCCTATAATGGCAGAACTGCTTTTTAATAATGTCCTTCCTAATATTACCAATTTTTCATCATTTTCAGGAACCGATCCAATAGCTTGGAGCAGGAGTAATGATATTGCTGATGAGCAAATAGTATTTGATGTTAATTTTCATGAGATAAATAGCTTTGTAAATATATATGTTCCTAAATTTAAGATTGCTAAAGACTCAAGGATTAAAGGTAATTATACTTTCTTTAATGACTCATTATACATAGAAATTGAATCTGATAAGATTGTTTATGATCAATTTAGAGCGTCTGTTATTAACCTTAAACTTCAAAAAAGTTTATCTGAAATAAAACTGGATTTAAGTAGTAATTATTTAAGAACATTTGGAGGTATATATTTCGATACTTTATACATAAATGGTGGTATAAACATGGATACTGCTGATTTTGCAGTTTCTTGGGGAGGAAATAATTATAAGAATAAAGGAGATATATTGGGCTCTATTTTCTGGACTGATACTAGTAGTTTTGAATTATTGTTTTATAAAGGAGAGTTTTATGTACAAGACACTTTGTGGACATTAAATCCAAGAGCTCAAGTTAAGAGCTCACACCATTCGTTAATGTTTACTGATTTTGATATTTCTCATAAAAGTAATAGTTTAAAAATACATGGTAAATCCACTGATAATCCTGACGATAATATTATTTGTGATTTCGATAATGTAGATGTTTCTTTTAGTGATTTCTATTTTAAAAAATTCAATACTGATTTAGATGGTTATGTAAATGGAGAATTGCATTTTTCTAATATTTGGTTACAGCCAACTTTTACTGGTGATATTAGCATTAGCTACTTTAAAGTTAATGGCTTTGATTTAAATACTTTCAATATGCATTCAGACTATTCCAAATCACAGAAGGCATTTATGTTAGATGCTACAATTGGTTCTGATACCCTAGGTTTAAGATATCTAAATCTTGGAGGTCTTTATTATCCTTTCAAAAAGGATAATCAATTGGAAGTGCAGGCGCAGTTTAGTGAATTTCCTTTAAAATCTATAGAAGAGTATTTATCAAGTTTTACATCAAATATTAATGGGGAAATAAATGGATCTCTAGATTTAAGTGGAACATTAAAAGAACCTATAATTCTTGGTAAATTGAAGACTGATATAAATGATGTATTAATTGATTATACCAATGTACATTATAAAATTAGTGATTATTTTGTTTTTACTAGTGACTATTTTGGATTTATAGATGTTGATGCAAAAGATGTATATAACAAAAAACTATTGTTAACGACTAAGATTAGTCATGACTACTACTCTGATTTTAAAGTTGATATAGATGTTAGGCCAATAAATGCTCAATTATTGAATACAACTGTTGCTGATAATGAATTATTTTATGGTAGAGCATTCGGAAATGGTAGCTTTCAGCTAAAAGGTAGCTTTAACGATATGGCAATAAAGTTAAATATGAAGCCAAATAATAAATCGTATTTAGCAATTCCAATTTCTGATCAAACAAGTGCAGAATACAGCGATTTCTTAACATTTATCCAAAAAGATACTGTAATTGTAAATAGGGAAATTGAAGATATTAGTACTACTGATGATGACCAATTGGCCTTAAGTTTAGATATGACCTTGGATATTGATCCGTCAACTACTATCGAACTTGTGATGGATGATAGAGTTGGAGATGTGATTTCTGCAAATGGTAACGGTAGAATAAAGATAGAGTATGATAATGATGGTACTTATAAAATGTTTGGTAAATATGTAATAGACAGGGGTAATTACTTATTTACGATGCAAAGTGTTCTTAATAAGCGTTTTATTATTGAGTCTGGTAGCGAAATTATTTGGGATGGGGAGTTGGAGAGTGCAAAGATAAATGTTAAAGCTATTTATAGAGTAGATGCAAAACTTTACGATTTATTTCAATCGGTAGTTGACTCAGCAAGCTCTACTGTGTATAAAAAGCCCTCTAAAGTAAATTGTATAATTAATATTACAGGTAGTCTTCTTGACCCTACCATCAGTTTTGATATAAAGGTGCCGGATGAGAGTATTGCTGATCAGGAATTAGTAAATCGTTTATTGTCAGTAGAATCTACTGGAAACTCAGAGGAGCTCAATAAGAATTTTGTAAGTTTGTTGATTCTTGGTCGTTTTCAACCACCTAGTGGATATGAATCTGGGGCAAACCCAAATATGTTGCAGCATAATGCTACAGAAATTCTTGCCGAGCAGGTAGGTAATATATTGAATCAAGTTTCTGATGATGTGGAAATTGGTCTAGAATGGAGTCCTGGTGATGATGTTACTACTCAGGAAGTTGCAGTTGCATTATCTTACAGTATGCTTGATGATAGGCTTATATTGGATGGCAAATTTGGACAGGGTGGCGGTTCTACTGCAGAAAATTCGGTACGTGTGGTTGCTGATATGGAAATTGGCTATAAGCTAACTCCTGATGGTAGAATTAGGGCTAAAGTTTTTAACCGTACAAATTACTATGACCCACTTTCTAGAAAGGCTCCTTATACTCAAGGGGTTGGTGTTACGTTTAGAAAAGATTTTGATAATTTTAAACAATTGCTTAAGAAAAAGAAAAAATCTGACGAGGAAAAGGCGGAATTAAACGAAAAAGAAAAAAATACTGATAAAGAAGAGGTTGTAGATTTTAAAGATTCAAAAAAAGAAGATAAAAACAGCTCAAAGAATAAAGAAACTAAAGAAACTAAAGAAAAAAATAGCCCAGAATCTGAGAAAGTTATTGAAAATAAATAATTGTATTAGCTATACTGTAGGTAGGCTCTGACCACTTAATCTACGATATAAATTAAGGGCATAACTATCTGTCATTCTAGCAATAAAGTCCACAACTTTCATTAACTTACAATAATTAGAATCCCTATCAAGGGAATGAAATTGTGTTGGCATAATTCTAAGTAATTTTTTTGAAAGTATGTGATTAGGTTGAAGATATATTTGCATAAATTTTTCAAGAAGACCATAGATTACTTCATATCCGGCAAGTTCTATCTCAATAACTGGCTTGCGTTGGTAAAGAAATATGTTTGATGCTTTAATAGGGCCTTCTAATAAATCTACAGATTTTATTAAGTCTGTAAGTTCAGTATCAAACTCTCCCGACATTATTTTTTCATAGTTTTTCTCAAAAACATCTTTAGTTTCAGAAATTAATACGCTAATTGCCACAGCTCTAAGGTAGCCAACCTTTTCGCCATTATCAATAATTGCTTTATATTGTTTAAGGGATGATTCAGAGTTATTTGAACGCATCATAAGTGGAATAAGCAATTCTTCAATATCTGTAATACTCAGGTATCCAAGGTTATAGCCATCTTCTAAATCTATAATTCTATAGCAAATATTGTCGGCAGATTCTACCAAGAATGCCAAAGGGTGTCTTGCAAAAACGGTATTATCAGCTGATAGAGGCACTAGTCCTGTTTTGTCAGCAGTTTGCTTAAATAATTCTAATTCACTATTGAAAAAAGAGAATTTCTTTGATGATGTTCTTTTTATACTAGAATCAATTATCTTGTTAGTTTCAATAAGGGATGGGCGTGGATATTTTGCAAAAGTTGCCAATGTGGCATACGTAAGTCTCATTCCGCTATTACTCTCAGCAGGGTGATGGTTTACCAATAATCTGAAACCAGCAGCATTTCCCTCATATTTAATAAAATCCTTCCATTGAGAGTCATTAAGATTGAAATCTAACTTTATAAAATCATTTTTGCTGAAAAAGTCGCCAATGGCATCTTCTCCATTATGCCCAAAAGGAGGATTCCCCAAATCATGAGCTAGGGCAGCAGCAGCAACTATATCACCAAAAATATTCATGGTGAATTTTTCCTTAAGTTCAGGCTCTTTGCTAAGAATAAAATCACCAGCAATATTGCCCAGCGAGCGCCCAACCATTGCTACTTCTAGGCTATGAGTTAATCTGTTATGAACAAAATCACTCTCAGGAACTGGAAATACCTGGGTTTTGTCTTGCATGCGCCTAAAGGCTGAAGAGAAAATAATTCTGTCAAAATCGCGTTGAAATGCCGAACGGTATGATACATTATCGTAATCCTTACGGATATCTCCAAGTCGTTCGCTATTTAATAATGAGTTCCAGTTCATATTTATTTCTATAGTATTATTATATAGCAAAAGTATATAATTAATCTTATGGATTTTATATTGATTATTCTGATTTTGTAAATAGTTTTTAATTTGCATATAGAATATAATTTGCGAAAGCCCCGGAGAGGTTTTGTACTTATAATTATAGGCAAGTTCCCTGTTCAAAATGCTTAAAAGAATAAAGATTTTAAAGCTTATTTGCTAAGTACATTACAAAAAAAAGTAATTGATTTAATTCTGCCTTAGCTTATTAGCATACTAGTCACCAACACAGCGCTTTAAAGCAATTTTACTTTCATTTTGTCTTGATACTTCGATAAACTCAGTATAAATTCAAAACTATAGGTGAAATCCATGGTTAAAATAGCAAGAAAAATACAGTTTTTGGCGTGTGTTTTTGGAACAAAAACCATGACAAAATCTTTATGTTATAATCTATCAGGAAAATCACTAAATATTCCATCTACTCCCATGGATTTTAATATTGCAATATCTTCTCTATAATTTACTGTATATACAAATACTTTCAATCCTCTTTTATGTGCATCGTCAATGAAATCCTGATTAATAAACTCTATACTAAGGTTTATAGAATATGCATTCATTCTCTCAGCTATTGCTGCATAATCAGAAGGAATACACGATAATAATGTGCCTATTTTTATTTCAGGATCTATTTTTTTAATATTCGCTAATTCGATATGATTAAATGATGATATTAAGAAATTATTCTTATCCCAATACTTATTTCTTATATAAAAATCTATAATATCATAGGTAACTTTCGATGGTCCTATTCCTTTAAGCTCAATATTTACAAGTAATCTATTATCTATAAAATCCAAAGTTTCCTCTAAGGTTGGAATGTTATTTCCTTTACCAACATCAAGGCTTCTTAGGTATTCAAAATCTAGTTCAGCTACCAGTCCACTGCCATTTGTTAGTCGATCAACTCTATTGTCGTGAAATACTACAAGCTCTCCTGTTTTGCATAATTGAACGTCTATCTCAATAGCATCTACACCTAGCTCAATAGCTTTTTTAAATGACTCAATAGTGTTTTCAGCAATATAACCTTTTGCTCCTCTATGCCCAATTTTTATATAACTACTATTCATGATTTGATAATTAATATTTGAAAGTTTCTTTGGGAAGCTTTGTGTTAATATACCTTTGACTTAATTCTAAATTTACATATTCTAAGCTATTAGTAATAATCTTAATTGCAATTAAACCATAGTCTATTTTGTTGAAAATAAGATCTATTCGTAAATCTTGTATGGTTTTTTTATCTTCTAACGGAATCAGTTGCAATAAATATTTAGTGTCATTCTGATAATAATTAATTATGTAATAATCGGATTTAAAAATTGTAGTATTAAATACACTTTTAATAATGCTATTAATATCAATAAAACCAGGATCAGCTTCAATAAAATATTCGTTACTAATATTATCTTCAATAATCATTACTTTTTTCTTAGTAAATATTACCTCATAAAGCGCTGGAGAATAATATTTCCATTTTAATAAATATGGTGAATTAAAATAGATAGTTCCTAGGCTAATTTCGCTCACATCATGATTAGTTATATTATATCTAAAATCACATATAAAACTATTGGTATTATTAGCTTTAGCAATAATATTACTATAGATTGTCTCAGGTTCATTTAATTTCTCATATTCAATAGGGTAATGCTGAGCAAATGTATTAGTTGATAATGCAATCAAAAGTAATAGGAAGTATTTATACATATTGTTTCATTTATTAATTGTTTTGCTAAAGTATGAAATATTACTATTACTTTATTGTAAAATTACTAGAAATGAATAGTAGTTATTTATAAGATATTAGATTATATAATATTATATTTGCCAAACTAAGATAAAAATATGCGTTTACTATTTATTTCATTTCTATTTATCTCATCATTATTAGGTTTTTCTCAGCAAAAGCGTGTTTATACAACTACGCGAATAGCACAAGAGCCTCAGATAGATGGAATTATTGATGATGCAGAATGGGGGAGTGACAACTGGCAGGGAGGTTTTATCCAACGTGAGCCAAATGATGGTGCAAAGCCTTCACAGGCAACATCCTTTAAGCTATTATATTCCGATGATTATATATTTGTAGCTATTAAGGCCTTTGATAGTAATGCTGATAGTATTGATAGTAGGTTAGTACGTAGTGATAATATTGATGGTGATATGGTGGCTGTTCATTTTGACAGTTATTATGATAAAAGCACCTCTTTTAGTTTCTTTGTAAATGCTGCTGGTGTAAAATCTGATATACTTTTTAGTAATAATGGAAATTCAGAAGATGAAAATTGGAATCCAATGTGGTATACCAAAACCAGTATTGATACTAAAGGTTGGTATGCAGAAATAAAAATTCCATTGAGTCAATTACGGTTTTCAAAATCAGATAATAAAGTTTGGGGCTTTGAGGTAATGCGCACTATTTTTAGGCTTGATGAAACTTCTTTGTGGCAACCAATATCACGTAAAGAGTCAGGTTGGGTATATAGTTTTGGTGAGCTTAGAGGTATTGATGATTTGAAACCAAAACGAATTATGGAGTTTGCTCCCTATGTAGCTGCAGGGATTGAAACCTATGAGAAGGAAGCAGGACCATATAATGATGGTGAGGACTTCTTGATTAGAGCTGGAGCTGATGCTAAGATTGGCATTACCAACGACTTTGTTTTAGATATTACAATTAATCCTGATTTTGGTCAAGTAGAAGCAGACCCTTCAGAGGTTAATTTGACAGCATTTGAAACATACCAACGCGAACAGCGCCCTTTCTTTGTTGCAGGAAAAAATATTACTGACTTTCGCATTAGTAGTGGTGGCGGTGATAGTTCTCAAGATAATCTTTTTTATTCTCGACGCATTGGACGTTCGCCACAGTATTATCCTAATGCTGAATATGTTGATTTTCCTAGAAACACCAAAATATTGGGAGCATTAAAGCTTAGTGGTAAAACAAAAAATGGCTTATCAGTAGGAATAATAGAGAGCGTTACCCGTAAGAGTATGGCAAAAGTTACTAATTCAAATATGGAAGAAGAGGTAGAAGTTGAGCCTCTTACTAATTATTTTGTTGGTCGTGTGCAGAAAGATTTTGATAAGGGTAATACTGTAATCGGGGGCGAGATAACTTCTGTAAATAGGAGCATTACCAATAGTGATTTGGATTTTATTCCTAAGAATGCAATATCTGGGGGTTTAGATTTTCAGCAATATTGGAAAAATAGAACCTATTATATAAAAGCTAATATGGTGAGTAGTAATATTAATGGCGATTCCAAATCGATGATTTATAGGCAAACAAGCTCACAAAGATATTTTCAACGTACTGATGCTACCTATCTTAGTGTGGATACGGCAATGACTTCCATGACGGGATATGGTGGCGAAATATCTGCTGGAAAGCAGACCGAAAGTGGATGGAATTATAGTATTAGATTTATGGCTCGCTCACCTCAGTTATCTTTAAATGATATTGGGTATTTGCGTCAGGCTGATAAGCTTATGCAATCTGCAAATTTGGAATATAATTTTACTAAGCCTACTAATATTTATCGACGTATGACAAATGGAATTTCTATTTGGAATGGTTGGGATTATGGAGGAAAAACCACATTTACGGGTGCCTTCTTATGGCATAATACCAAATTTAAGAATTATGCTAGTTTGTATGTTAATTCAATGAGTGAATTTAATAAACACGATAATTATATGCTTAGAGGTGGGCCTTCATTCTTTCTTCCTGGCACCACTACTTTTAGAGCTAATATAGAGTCAAATGATACTAAGAAACTTTATTTTGATGTGGGTACAAGCCAAGCATGGGGTTATAACAATTATTATCGTCGTATTGCTGTTGATATTGGCTTTACATATAGACCTACAGATGCTTTGGAGTTGGCTTTTCATCCCAATTTCTCATATTCTGAAAATAATTTGCAATATGTAAATCAGTTTGATTATACCAGTGCCACTGACTATGTGCTTGCTAAAATAAAGCAGAAAACTTTATTTTTAAGATTTATGGTGGATTTTAATGTAAGCCCTACTTTTACAATTCAATATTATGGAGCTCCATTTATTAGCTCTGGAAAATATACTGATTTTAAGCGAGTAGATCAGCCAAATGCGAGTAATTATAATGATAGATTTCATGATTTTTCAAACTCAGAGATTAAATTTAGTGAATCAGCAGATTATTACTCTGTAGATGCAAATGGTAATGGGTTAGTCGATTATGGGTTTGATAATCCTAATTTTAATTTTAAGGAGTTTCAATCAAACTTAGTGCTGCGCTGGGAATTTACTCCAGGCTCAATGTTATTCCTAGTTTGGACTCAAAATAGAGTTCAAAGTGATGGTTTTGGAACTTTTACTTTTAGTGATAATATGGAACAGTTATTTACCTCTTACCCTAGAGATGTGATTATGTTTAAATTCTCTTATCGGTTTTTTTAGAGTGTAAATTTAAATATATAGGTTATATGTACTATTATTTTAATAACAATTGCAGAAATGAAAAGAATTGAAATTGGATTTCTTTCCTTCTTTTTAGTTAGTTTAATTCTAAGCTTTCTGGTAAAATTGAATGAATATATGGTAGATGTTGTTCCGTTTTTAATAACTGTTCTATCAGCTATTTATTTAGTTGGAGGCTACTTTATTTTTAAGCCTAAAAAAGAAATTAAATACTGGAAATTACTAGCTATTGTAAATGGTATTTTAATATCATTAGCTTTTGTTTTGGTATTAGGAAAGTTTATTGAAAATAAAATTTCTTTTTTTGTTGTTTTCCTCTATTTAATACCATTACTACTTCTAATTATTTATTTGGCTTACAAATATTTTCAAAAGAGTTCAGAAAAAAACGAAAAGTTGTATTATCGCAATTTATTAACAAGAAGTGCTATAATATTCTTAATTTCACTAATAATTTCAATCATCCCAGAACCTGTTTTTGTAAAGCATTTTTATGGTGAAAACTCAGAGATTTATTATGAATTAGAACAATGGGACCGATTAAACCAAGCCTCTGCGTTGATAACATATAATGAATTCCAGAAAGCAAAAGATAAACTAAATAAAGTAGTATATTATTCCAAATTGCATAATGATGTAAGTAGTGTACGATATCAAAAGTGTCTAAATGAACTTGCTTATGTTAATTATCTTTTGGGAGATTATATTACTGCTGATTCCATTGTTGATATTACTTTAAAACTTTATAAATATGATTTGCCTGAAGATATACCAAATAAATATGATATTATATATCAAAAGCAGTATTATCGAGCAAATTACTATAAAGCCTTGTTATTTTCTTCTATGCATATACCATATATATCTGATTCTTTATTTGCTATTACTCTCAACTATTATAGTGATGACAAATCACTTTCATCTATATACTACAGGTTAGGAAACAATAAGAATATAGTTGGTAACTATAAAAATGCTGATTCGTTATATCGTTTATCGGTACTATACCGAGAAAAGGCTGATATAAAAGATGATTTATACCTATGGACTATTACAGATATGGCAAAGAATAGCATAAATATGTTTAACTACAGGAGAGCGGATTCGCTACTTAGTATATGTTATAATATTGCCAAATCACAATATGGAGCTAATCATTTAGAAACTACCAGAGTACTCGATGCAAATATGATTCTAAATTTGCAATTAGCAAATTATGATAAAGCACAAGAAAACTGTGTTGAAAGTATGGCAATTAAGGAGAAAAACATGGGTAACGAAAGTTATGGGTATTTGCAATCAAGTTTGGATTTAGCTACAATTTATTTATCAACTTCAAAATATAATAAGGCTGATAGTTTGCTTAAGGAAATTGAAAGAATTATAGAATATAACTTTGATTTAAGAGGTCCGCTAGCAACAAGATTATTTGATGAATTAAGTACATATAATAGGGATTTTATGGATTTTGATAAAGCGTATTATTATGCCAATAAATCATTAAATGGTAGGATATATACAAGAGGAATGTATCATATTAATACCGCAACATCATATCATAATTTAGCGGCTGCTCTTTATTATCAATCTAAGTATAGTCAAGCTGATAGCCTCTACACATTATCTCTGGATATAAAGCGATACTATAGTGGTTATGGTAGTCCTAGTTATACTAATTCGCTTAATGGGCTAGCGTTAGTATATATTGAATATGACAGCTTGAATGAAGCTGAATCTTATCTAGATTACTGTTTAGAATCTAATGAAATAAGCTTTGGAACTAATCATCCTAATTATGCAGCTATATTAAGTAATATTGCATATCTTAGAGTCGAGCAAAATCAAATTAGTGATGCAAAGAGTTATTACTTATCAGCACTTTATATATATGAAAACACCTATATGAGTAACCATATTCAAATAGCTAGGGTGTATTATGAATTAGGAAATATTGAAATGAATAGAGATAAAATTGATAAAGCTTTAGATTACTATCTTAAAGCAAATGAAATTTATGAAACTTTACTAGGAAATGATCATTATTTTGTTAATGATTTAAAGCGGAAAATTGAAAATATTAAAGGTGATTCTAAATAACAGTCTTTGCATACTTAAAAGGATATTTGTTAAATTGTCATCACTAATTATTAGAACCTCTCTCTCAATCTACATCCTCATGCCATTTTAGTCTACTACACCTTTCTTTAGTTTTCTTGAAAATAGGAATAATAATAACAGGTACAGGATCAAATCCTTCTGTTCCCCATGGGTGGCAGCGCCCGATTCTATTTGCAGAAATGGCTCCGCCTCTAATAAGCCCATGTTTTTTTAAAGCTTCTAAACTATATGCAGAGCATGTTGGTATATGCCTGCAAGACGCTGGAGTTAGTGGCGATATCACATAGCGGTAAAAATGAATAGGCAAGCTTGCCACTTCAATTATCACCTTTTTACCAACGGAATCTTTCATTTTTTTCTTTTTTAAGGGTAAAGGATTTAATTCCTAGCCTTCGATAATAAAATTACTCATCCGATTACTTTGGGGCCTGACTAATAAATCTATTAAACCATTACAACAACATTCCAATACCCACTAACTAATCCCTCTTTGTTTTTTAATACTATTATATGCCTCAGCAACCTTCTTAAACTTTTCTTCAGCTGCAGCTCTATGCTCTTCGCCTAGGTGACTAACTTTGTCAGGATGATATTTTACAGCCATTTTACGATATGCTTTCTTTAATTGTTCATCAGTTGCGTTTGAGTCAATTTCAAGTATTTTGTATGCACTATCAGTGCTTTTCACAAACATAGCTTTTATGGACTCATAATCAAATTTACTGATTCGCAAATAGCTAGCTAAATATTTCATTAGCTCATCTTCTTTTTTATCAAGATGTCCATCGGCCATAGCAATTCCCCATAAGTAGTGGTATAATTGCAATCTAGAGGAATGATCCATATTTGATGCAATCTGATTTGCTATATCACGTAGAGGAATATCTTGCTTAAGTATTTCGCGTAAATCAATAATATAACTAGAAGCTTTTTCTGGTCCAAACTGCTGTTGCAAGAATGCTTTTACAAAATCTAGCTCTGATTTTACTACTTTGCCATCAGCCTTCATAACCGCTGCAGAGAGTACTAATAAACTTGCTGCAAAGTCATCAGGATTTGATTCTCTATGACCTCTACCACCATTATGGTGGCTTGCATATTCTTCAATATTATCAGTTTTTTCGAACATGCTCCCAAAAGCATAACCCAGCAGTGCTCCAATGGGACCACCTACTGCCCAACCTAATCCTCCACCAATCCATTTTGCATATTTTGCCATAGCAATATTTGTTTTTATAGTTTATTATATTTGATCCGATGCAAACCACTCAGCATAGCTGTTCGCGGTCTCATGAAGTTTAATAACAAGTAACTCTACACCATCAGGTAATTCGCCTTTTATTCTATCGGCAAAATCTATAACCATATTCTCACAAGTGGGCTGGTAATCAACCTTGTAAGTTCTTCCAAATAATTGCTCATTATTAGTAATCCACTCACTAGGAGTATCGCTATTAATTACAAAAGCATGATCTAATGGGTCAACAATAAGCTTGTTTACAATCTTTTTTATAGCTCCGAAATCCATTACCATACCTCGCTTTGGTGATGATTTATCCCAATTAGGAGTTGCAATTACTGTTACTGCTAATTTATATGAGTGGCCATGTATATGTTGGCATAAGCCATCATAATTGTACAGCGAATGAGCCATCTCAAATTCAAATTCCTTGGTGAGTCTTATCTTTGTCATTGCTTTATCATTTTAAGTATTTTGAATTGATTTTGTTGGTTTCTAATATTCAAAATGTATATTCCAGATTCTAAACTTGAAATATCAATTTGTATATTGCTATTAACCATAGTTTTACTTAATAGTATTCTACCACTAATATCAATAATTTGAACATTGATATCGGAAAAATCTTTATCAATGGTTATATTTATTTTAGTATTTGCAGGATTAGGATAAAAACTTACCGCTAATTCTTGAAAATAATTAATGCTAGAGCTTGGAAACCAAACTGAATCAACCCATTGAGGATGATCGATAAAAGGGTTTCTATTATTCTGAATTCCATATACAGCATTATTCCTATCAATTTCTTTTGTGCTAACAGTATCTTGTAAATGCCATTGGTATAGTAAACTTAAAGCCCATGGTTTTGGCTCAGCACCATTAACCATAGGACTGCCAGACCAGCTTCCATCTTCGCCATAATACCTAGTGGCCATATAGAAGTATGTACGAGCAAAATCGCCCTTATATTCATCAATAGGCTCAAATACAGTTCCTGAATATCCAGATGTAGTATTTGGACCTAATTTGCTTCCGTTTTGAGAAGTCCATGTTGCGTTACCAACCTCACCAAATGGATAATTTGACCTTCTTCCGTTTACATAACCATCAGTAGGGTAAATATGGAAAATATCTGTTGACATTGGGTTTGCATTATTAAACCAACTTTTTGGAAATGAATGTTCTCTATTATAGCAAGAGCCCTCTCCAGAATAATTACCGCATTGGTCGCTTACAAATGTATATTCGTAGGGTGGAGTGCCTCCAGGTATATCAGAATACATATCCCATACTTTGCCATTAGATTTTTTATCCGTAGTTTGGCATGAAGTCCATATTTGAGAATAAGAAATAACAGTATGATTATCAATGATATTGTGAAGGGCTTGCTTCATAATATCACCTTTTTTACCAATAGCAGTATCGTAATAGTTTGGCGGAATTTGCGCAATTGAAATGCTACTAATTAAGAAAACTAAATATATTATATATTTTATCATTTTTATTCTTTTAAATATTTTTAATTTATTATCAATTTAAGATTGTATTCTTAAGTCTGCTGACTGCCGACTGAGAACTGAAGACTGCTGACTGCTGACTGAGAACTGAAGACTGCCGACTGAAGACTGAGAACTGCTGACTGAAGATTGCAAACTGAATTACCTCTCAAACAACAACCTTTCTCCTCTATAATCTTCCATAAAGTTACCTTCATTATAAACAAGACTACCATTTACAAAAGTTTTTAATACTTTAGATTTAAACTCTTTACCATCAAATGGTGACCAACCAACTTTATAAAGCACATTACTTTTATTCACAGTCCATTTATTATCCAAATCTACAACTACTAGATCGGCAAAATAACCTGCTTTTATAAAACCACGTTTTTCCACGGCAAAGCAATCAGCAGGAGAATGGCACATCTTATTTACAATTTGTTCAAGACTGAGCTCACCTCTATGATAAAATTCTAACATAGATACCAAAGAATGTTGTACTAATGGCCCTCCAGATGGAGCTTCCCAATAGTTATTATCCTTTTCTTCAGCAGTATGAGGAGCGTGATCTGTAGCTATAACGTCTATTTTGTTTTCAATAAGAGCTTGTAATAATGCTTTTCTATCGTTCTCAGATTTCACGGCAGGATTCCATTTTATTTTTGTGCCATAAGTGTCATAATCTTTATCATTAAAAATTAGATGATGAACACATACTTCTGCAGTAATTTTCTTCTCTTTCAAAGGAAGTGTATTATCAAAAAGTTCCATCTCTTTAGCAGTAGTAAGGTGCAAAACATGAAGACGTGTATTGTTTTCTTTAGCTAGCTTTACCGCCATCGACGAAGATATATAGCAAGCTTCAGCAGAGCGTATTAGAGGATGCATCCTTATTGGCATTTCTAAGCCATATTTTTCTTTAAACTCAGTAGTATTATTTTTTATTGTGGTCTCATCTTCACAATGAGTAGCA
The DNA here is from genome assembly GCA_023145955.1 of Bacteroidales bacterium. GTDB lineage: Bacteria > Bacteroidota > Bacteroidia > Bacteroidales > UBA1556 > UBA6267. Next base: position 14,538 of record JAGLDA010000085.1, on the reverse strand, counting down.
ACAAGGGTAGGAGCATTACTAAAAATCCCTTTAAGAGTGTCAGGATTGTCAACAAGCATATTGCCAGTAGATGATCCCATGAAAACTTTAATACCACAAACATTTTTTGGGTTTGTTTTAAGAATTTCTTCCAAATTATCATTAGAAGTACCCATATAAAAACTATAATTAGCCATTGATTTTGTGGCCGCATCTTTATACTTTCTCTCTAATAGCTCTTGAGTTAATATGGGAGGGTTATTGTTAGGCATATCCATATACGATGTTACTCCACCGGCCACTGCAGCACGACTCTCGGTAGCTATATCAGCTTTATAAGTAAGCCCAGGGTCTCTAAAATGCACTTGGTCATCAATAATGCCAGGAATAATGAATTTCCCATCCAAATCAATTGTTTCTGTATCTATATTTGGGGCTTCACCTTCGTAAATAGCTTTTATTAGTTTTCCTTCTATTAAAATAGAACCCTTGAATATTTTATTATTGTTTACAATATTTGCATTTTTAAGAAGTGTCATTTTATATCAGTTTTATTGGTTTATTACTTTTTATGATAAAGAATACTACTTATTTTAAGTAATGTATCCATCAATACAATTTTAGGATTTACATTTCTATATATATGGTATATGCCATCATTAATAACTTTCGAAATATCTGGAGCATTATTATAATTTACAAATTTGCTAAATTTCTGTATGAAATCTAATTCAGCACCTCTTGCCTTTACTAAATCTACATTTCCCAATGATTGATACATACACATTCTAATAGTTTTTAGACCAAACAAAAGAAGTTGCTTAATATTTTCACGACCAAGCTTACTAATCTCATCGGATTTCTTCTTCATTTTACTAAAATCACGCCCATATGCAGTGAGCATCATCTGACGAAAGGTATCGAAATGTTGATCTACTTGATTTATATCTGCCAGTAGTGGCAATAAATTTTTAAAATTCCCATCAGCAACATTTATCAAAGAATCAATGCGTTGCGAATCATAATCAAAGTTATTATTTAAGAAAGATTCTATGCAATGATCTTCAAGTGGTTTAAGATTTACCAATTGAGTTCTTGAAGTAATAGTTTTTAATATGCTATTATAATCTTCGGTAATTAGTATGAAAAGTGTTTTCTCTGGTGGTTCTTCAAGTATTTTAAGTATTTTAGGAATAGCATCATGGTGCATTTTCTCTACCATCCATATTATCATTACCTTATAGTTCCCCTCATAGGCACTTATTCCAAGTTTTTTAATAATACTATTTGCAGATAGCACACTTATACTCCCTTGTTTATTCTCTATACCTATCTTTTTATACCATTCGGTAGTGCTTAAATAATAGTTGCTTTCTATAAGCGCCTCGCGCCATTGACTCATAAAATTGTCGCTAATAGGTTTACTAGTTACAGTTTTAGTTGTAGCCACAGGGAAAATAAAATGTAAATCTGGATGAGCTAGTTTTTGATACTTAACACAACTTGAACAGTTGCCACAAGAATCTGCAATTAGATTACTGTCTATACCTAATGTTTGTTTATTACTACAAGCAATAAATTGAGCATAAGCAATAGCTAAGGCTAATTTTTCACTGCCTTCAGCTCCCATAAAAAGCTGGGCATGGCTAATTCGTTGATTTAACACTGTGTTAATCAACCTGTTCTTTAATTCTATATGGCCTACGATATCTTTAAATAACATTTCTCAAAGGTAAAATTAATTATTTTTACTTTTAAAAAATTCTACGGTCATTTTTAATCATTGCTGCTAATTTTTGTTAATTAATCAATAGCTTGATATCTAGTGCTTTTATGTTGGCAAACTATGGGTATACTTAGTTTAGTAATATAGATTGCCTTTATTCAGAACCTTCTTTATTGGTGTATTTAATAAAAAACTAATATTATTGTTAATATTGATAAGTATAGAGTTAAAATTTTCTATCTTTGCTAATTCTAAAATATACACAACACAATATATGGAATTTGACTATTCAGATATAAGATACTACGGAGAGGATGATTTAAAACCTGCATTAGAAAGAGTTATTAAAGAGCCAACTTTTAGTAATATCTGTAATTTTATGACGCCAGGTATTTCAAAAGAAGACGCTGAGAAAAAGGTTCTTTCTTATACTAAAATTAAAAATTTTCAGGTAGATTTTATTCTTAAAATAATTAAGAAATTAATTAGCAGAAGTATAACAAATCTTAGTTCAGAAAACGCCAATAATTTTAGTAGTAATAGTAATGATAAATACCTTTTTATTTCTAATCATCGTAATATAGTAATGGATGCAGCTCTTATAAATCATGAACTGCATGCAGCATACGATAAGGATTTTGAGTCTACGGCTATTGCTATTGGTAATAACCTTTTGGGCACTCCATGGATCAAAGATATGGCTCGTCTTAATAAGAGCTTTGTTGTAATTCGTGATTCAAGTGTTCAGAAAATGCTTGAGAATTCTATTAAACTTTCTACTTATATGCGTAGCCTTATTATGGAGCAGAAGAGCTCTGTATGGCTTGCACAAAGAGAGGGAAGAGCAAAAAATGGTAATGATGTTACTCAGCCAGGTCTATTGAAAATGCTTCAAATGTCTGGTTCTAGTGATTTTGTTGAAAATTATGGCAACTTGCATATTGTGCCTGTTTCTATTAGCTATGAGAATGATCCATGTATATCGAATAAGGTTAATGAGCTTTGTGCAATTGAGGTTGATGGCAAGTACGATAAAACACCAATGGATGATTATAACAGCATGTATAATGGACTAATGGGTTTTAAGGGAAGAGTTCATATAAATTTTGGTAATGAGATTACCAAGGATGTTTTGAAAAAAATTGATGAAGAATTCCCAAGAAAAAATGAGAAGATAAAATCTCTAGCTGAATATATAGATGGCTTTGTACATAAAAATTATAAGCTATGGCCAAAGAACTATGTTGCTACCGATATAATTAATAATGATACTCAATTTGAGGATTTTTATACATCAGAAGATAAAACCCATTTTATTAAGCTTATGGCTGATAAAATTAAAGATATTAATTATGATGAGAAATTAAAACAAGATATTTTTCTTAAAATGTGGGCAACTCCAGTTAAGAATTCTTTTAAGAATAGTGATAAGTATAAATTTACGTTTTAAGATAAAACTTAAATTTCAAAAAAAAAGCTCTTGTATTTTATTATACAAGAGCTTTTTTTTGCTTCATTGGGATTTTATAAATTCTCTACGAACTTTATTATAGCAGTATTATTGCTAATTGACAAGCTTTTCTACAACCTCACCTTTTATTGTGAGTATAACAGCATCAGTAGATAAATTATTAAAAACAGTAAGTTTTTTATTAAATACTCCCATAATATCGGTGGTAGTATATCCAACTTTAAAATCAGCAGTTTGTCCTGGCATTAGAGGTTCTTTAGAGTACTCAGGCTCAGTGCATCCACAAGATTTTACCACACGAGTTATAAAAACCATTTCTTGGCTGTTATTTGTATATTTAAAGGTTGTTTTTACGTTGCTAGCTCCTTTTTTTACTTTGCCAAAATCGTGACTAGTTTTATCAAAAGAAACTAGATTATCGCCCAATGCTTTTAGATTATCAATGTCTAATGCAAAATTTAATTGACTTGCAAATATTATAAATATAAGTCCTAATGTTACTTTTTTCATTTTGGTTTTATTTAATTATTTTTTTTATGAAGAATTATCCAGCTACTGGAGTAAATCCTTTATTTACTTTCTTAACAGGAACTTCCTCTTTAGGTTTTGCTATTACTTCTCCTTTAACATGAAGTATAACAGACTTATTGTCGGCATTGGATGTTATTGTAATGTTTTTATGAAACCTGCCAATACGTCGAGTGTCATATTTTACTGATATTTCAGAAGATTCTCCAGGTAGGATAGGAGCTGTAGGACGTTTTGCAACAGTGCAGCCACATGATGATCTAACATTCTGTATTATCAAAGGCTCTTTACCAGTATTTTCAAATTTGAAAGAATAATTTCCATCGCCATTTTGTTGAATTTTACCAAAATCAAAAGATGTGTTATCAAATTTTATATGTGGTAAACTACCTTCGTTTGTAATTATACTTGGATTAATGCTTGCCGTTATAAATAAGGCAAAAAATACAATAATTAAGGTGCTAATTTTTTTCATTATGATTGTTTGTTAAATAAGTAATTACGCCATATAACAACTTTTATGCCGAGTTTTATTTGAAAAACTCGTCCAAATTGTCAGCAGGGTCGCCCCAAATAGCTTTATGTTTTCCTATGACAATTGGTCGGTTCAAAAGTTTAGGGTGCTGTGCAATTATTCTAATCCACTCGTCTTCGTTAAAAGATTTTCCCTTAAAATCACTTTTGTAAATTGCCTCTTGTTTTCTAATCATTTCGCTAGGCTTATTGTTTAGCTTTACAAAAATATCAGATAACTCTTCAACGCTTAAAGGTGTTTTAAGGTATTGTATTATGTCTAGCTCAACATTCTTATCTTCCATGTATTTCAGTCCTGCACGGCTTTTCTTACATCTTGGGTTGTGGTATATTTTGTACATATATTTTATTTTTAATCGAGTGCAAAGATATAAATTCAATTCACTTTTGCCAATAAATTAATATTTTTTAAATTTTATTAAATAAAAATCACCTCTTCAACTACCAAATGGCCAATGTTTCTATTTATATTATCTACTAAAGTTGATTTTGCATAGCTCATTTCTTGTTTTAAAGCTGCCGAATCGAAACGAATATATAGCTTTCTATTTTTTAGATACATATCAGTAGTATGTTGAGAAATCATTTTGCCAACAATATCTTCCCACCGTTTTTTTACCTCTGCTTCATCAAGTTTAGGCTGTATTCCGCTTTTACGGATATACTGCTGAATAATCTCGCCTAGGCTATGTGTGTTTTGTCTTTTTACCATTATGCTTTATTTATTTCTCCTTCTGCAACTTCGTAAATATGCTTATCAACGTCTATTTCCAAAAATATTCGCTCAATACGTTCCTTATTGGTATCTGTTATAAAAATTTGTCCAAACTCATTTCTACTTACTAGTTTCATAAGTTGCTTCACTCTTTTATAATCTAACTTATCAAATATATCATCTAATAATAAGAGAGGTTTATAGCCTTTTTTATTTCTAGTATATTCAAATTGGGCTATTTTAAGAGCTACAAGAAAAGACTTTTGCTGACCTTGAGAGCCTTGCTTTTTAATTGGGTAATCATCAAGTTCAAAAACTAAGTCGTCGCGGTGAATCCCTATACTAGTATGTTGCAATACCAAATCTCTTTGTTGATTTTCTTTTAATAATGTCTCAAAGTTGTTGTCATTTAGTTGAGATCTATACCTTATTCCTGCTGCTTCTTTTTCGTTGGAAATAAATTTGTAATAATCTTTTATAAGAGGAATGAAATCCACAAGAAATTCAGCTCTTTTTTTATGTATTACATTCCCATATTCACTTAATTGACTATCCAAAATATCAATAATGCTATAATCTTTACTTCTGCTTTTTGCCATTCCTTTGAGCGAAACATTGCGCTGCTGAAGTACCTTATTATAGTTTAGCAGGGTGTGTAAATATTGCCTGTCGAATTGTGAAATTACCCCATCAATATATTTTCGCCTTTCTTCGCTACCTCCAATTATTAAATTTGAGTCCATAGGACTTATTATAACCAATGGAAACTCCCCAATATGATCAGCTATTCTTTCGTATTCTTTATCGTTACGCTTAATTCTCTTTCTATCACCTCGGGCAAAAGTAACCTGCACTTTATCACTTCTTTTTTCATTGTCAGAGTATTCGCCTCTAAGCATGAAAAATGATTCAGAATGTAGTATATTATTGTTATCGAGAGTATTGAAAGGGCTTTTGCAAAAGCTTAGGTAGTAAATAGCATCCAAAATATTAGTTTTACCAGCACCATTATCTCCTACAAAAATATTAACCTTAGAGCTAAAATCTAATAAGCTTTCTTTATTGTTTTTGTATTGCGATATTAATAGTTGATGTAATTTCATATAAGAGCAAAATTACTAAAAATAGGTATTGAAAATATATTATGCATAACTATTTCCAGAGCAAACACATTTAAATTACTTTTAATAATACAACTAAATAATATGTTCTCTAACATCAAAACAATTAAACAGATACATAATTTATAAGATGTTAATTTATCATTGTATTAATCATATTACCCGAAATCTATTAACTATTTTCCGCAAGTGGAAAATAATTAATCCGAGTAATCCGAGTAATACTATGACCTTTTACGAATATAATTATTTGAATTCTTGTGTTATGTAATTTTCATTGGAGTATCAATATAATAAAACTTGTTATTAAGATGCGTTTACCCTGTAACTATTTCTATAAGTAATTGAATAAAAACTTACTTTTGATTTTCTAAATAAATATATTACTATATGCGCATTTTTTCATTTCTACTACTACTACTATTTATAGTAAAAGTTAATATATCATTAGCACAAGAGAGTCACGATTTTGAAATTTCAAAAAACTTAGATATATACACCTCACTAATTCAACAGTTGGATTTGCATTATGTTGACGAAATAGAACCTGGTGCATTGAGCAAAGCTGCAATTGATGCTATGCTTAAGCAAATTGACCCATATACAGTTTATTATTCTGAGTCGCAGATTGAGGATGTTAGGTTTTTGCAAACAGGGAAGTATGGTGGAGTTGGAACATCTGTTCATAAAAAGAATGATGAGATAGTCGTAAGCAAAGTTTTCCCTGGTTTTCCATTTTACGAAGTAGGGATAAGAGCTGGAGATGTTATATTAAAAATAGATGGAGAGAGTATCTCTGGCAAATCTATGAGTGATATATCTGATAAAATGAGAGGTGCTTCTGGAACAGCATTAGATATAGTATATAGAAGCGCTAAGGATAATCTAGAGCATAATGTTTCTTTAAAGCGCGAAGATATTAAGGTTAATGATGTGCCGTATTTTGGCATGTTGCAAGATAGCATTGCTTATGTAAAGCTAACTAGTTTTAGAAAAACAGCTGCCAAAGAGATAATGGCTGCACTTGATAGCTTGAATAATGCTAATGGTGTTCAATCATTGGTTTTAGATTTGCGAAATAATGGTGGTGGATTATTAATTGAGGCTGTAAAAATATTGGATCTTTTTGTGGGTGCTAATGAGCTTATTGTTTCTACTAAAGGAAAAACTAAGGCCGAAAATCATATTTATAAAACTAAGGCACCGGCCAAATACTCTAATATGAAAGTAGTGGTGCTGGTAAATAAAAATAGTGCCTCGGCAAGTGAAATTGTTGCTGGTGCTTTTCAGGATTTAGATAGGGGAGTAATTATGGGGCAAAAATCTTATGGAAAAGGATTGGTTCAGAAAGTATTTTCGCTTAGCTATAGATCGCAGGCAAAAATTACTGTTGCTAATTACTATATTCCGAGTGGTAGGTGTATTCAGTCATTGGATTACCAACATAAAGATGATAAAGGAAGGGCAGTAAAAACTCCTGACTCGCTAATGGCGGTATTTAAAACAAAGAATGGTAGATTGGTGAAAGATGCTGGTGGTATAATCCCTGATGTTGTGCTTGAAAATAAGCATTACGATGAGCTATTAATTGCTTTAGCAAAGCAGTATATGTTTTTTGATTATGCTACAAAATATGTTTACGCTCATCCAGAAATAACTGATATTGATAGCTTTTCTATTACAGACAATATTTATAATGAGTTTATCAAATTTATAGAAACAGATAGCTTTGCTTATATATCTAAAACAGAAAAAAAGCTAGATATTTTTATTTCTCAGGCAGAAAGTGATGGTTACGATTTGCAAGCTAGCATTAACGAAATGCAATCCGAAATTGATAAGAAAAAGGCAGCACAATTTATTAGTAATAAGGCAGAAATTGAAAAATTACTTAGCCAAGAAATTGTCTCTAGATATTATTACGATTCAGGAAGAGTGCAAATAGCCTTAAAGAAAGATGCTGATGTAGAAGAAGCTGTAAAGCTGCTGAATCATAATGTAAAATATTCAGAAATACTTGAGCCTATTACCAAGTTAAAGTAGGATAATTAATTATATAGATAAGCAATAAATGGTTTTAAACGAGGTTATATAATCAGATGCACAGAGAAAAAATTCGCTTATACATTTTTTATTTAGGAATTCTGTTTACAGTTATAGGATTACCATTTTCTAGAGCTTTAATTAGTTTTGGGCAAGTAACTTTGGGCGCATTATTTCTTTTCGATATAAATCTGATATCCAAATTAAAGATATTTGTTAAGGATAAGGCAGCTATTTCGTTTGTCTCTATATATTTATTGTGGATTGTAGGTGCTTTATATTCTACAGATTTTGAGTATGCATTATTCGATTTACGCACAAAATTACCTTTATTAATTTTCCCCTTGGTATTTTCTACCGAAAAACCTCTTTCGAATACGTCTTATAGAAACATTGCCATATTCTTTTCGGCAGTAGTTGTAGCCTCAATAGCCACAAGTTTGTATATTTACTATATTAATAATTTAAGTGATTATAGAGAAGCTTTTGTTTTTGTTTCTCATATACGTATGAGCTTAATGGCTTTAATTGCATCCACTATTCTATTCTATTATAGTATTAGTAATAATGATATAAAGTCAATCTATCGTTTGTTTATGGTGATTGGTGGAATATTATTAATAGCATCGCAGTTTATTTTTTCTATGCTATCAGGAATTTTTATTTTTATAATTATTTTAATTGTATTCTCAATACGTTTGCTATATAAAGCTAGGTTTACTAAAGTGATTTATGGTATTGCATTTATCTTTTTAATAATTGTATACTTAGGTTTAAGTTTGTTTTCTACTGTGCGTAACTATAATGATGTAAGCGAAATAGATTTGAATAATCTTGATACAATAAGCCTTCAAGGAAATAAATATACGCATAATCCAAATGATTATCAAATTGAGAATGGTAGTTATATTGGTATATATATACAATGGTATGAAATGGAGCAGGAGTGGACAATACGCTCACAAATGGATTTTAATGGATATGATAATAAAAAGCAAGAGGTAAAAATCACCTTACTTCGGTATCTTAATTCTAGAGGTTTTAGAAAGGATGCTCAGGGAGTTAAAAATTTATCTGATGAAGATATAATAAATATAGAAAACGGGATAGCAAATTATGAATATGCTAAGAGAATAAGCTTAAAGAAAAGAATATATAAGCTTATTTGGCAATATAATATTTATAAAAATAATAATAAAGCTCAGAATTCAGGGCATACTATTCTTCAGCGCTTGGAGCTATGGCAAGTGGGTATTGAGCTGATTTCTAAAAATCCTATTTTTGGTATTGGCACTGGAGATATACTTAATGCATATTCTGATGCTCTAGAGCAAAAATCATCATCCTTAATAGGAAAGGGCTTAAGAAGTCATAATCAATATATGAATACTACTATCACCCTTGGTTTTGTTGGTTTGCTGCTTTTTCTATTTTCAATATTTTATCCAGCATTTATTAAAAATGCTTATCAAAATCCTCTATTTGTTTACTTCTTAGTAATTATGGTTATGAGTATGCTTTGGGAAGATACCATAGATTCTCAAGTGGGCGTTACTGTTTATGCTTTCTTTTATATGTTTTATATTTATAAAAGTAAAAAAGGACCAATAAATTAATATTAGTCCTTTTATGGTTTCTGAAAAAGAAACTAAAGTATTGAAGTTTCCTTTATATGTATTTATGAGATAAAAAGCATTTCTCTATACTTAGGCATTACCCACAATTCATCATCTACAATTAGTTCCAGCTTATCAATATGATATCTAATATCATTAAGATATGGTTTTATATCTTGAGAATATGCTGTTGCTTGCTTAGTGAAATCCTTAATTTTATTAGCCTTTTTGCGGCTGTCTATCATAAGTTTTACTTTCTCGTTGATATTAGAAATATGAGATGATATTTTCTTAAGAGTTTGTAGTTGAAGCCCTGCTTGCCTATCAAATTCCTCATTATCAAGCAAATCTCTCATGCCTTTAACGTTCTTGATTAGTATATTCTGATAATTTATAGCAGTGGGGATAATATGATTAATAGCCAAATCGCCTAAAACTCTAGACTCTATTTGTATTTTCTTCATATAAGTTTCCATACGAATTTCGTATCTAGCCTCAAGCTCTCGTCTCGACAAAACATGCATTTTTTCAAACATATTTATATTTGATTCTCCAATAAAAGCTTTTAGCGCTAATGGAGTATCTGTAATATTAGATAGCCCTCTTTTTTCAGCTTCTTTAAGCCATTCGTCGGAATAACCATTGCCTTCGAAAATAACGTTTCTACTTAGTCCAATATATTTTTTCAGTACCTGAAATATTGCCTCATCACGTTTTATTTTTTTCTTTACTAAGGCCTCAACATCATTGTAAAATTTCTCCAGCTGATTAGCCATAGAAGTGTTTAGCGCAACCATAGGTGATGAACAGTTAAGCGCAGAACCAACAGCTCTAAACTCAAACCTATTTCCAGTAAATGCAAAAGGAGAGGTTCTATTTCTGTCAGTATTGTCTAGTAGAATTTCAGGAATTTTTCCGATATCCATCTTTAGCTCCGTCTTTTGGTCTGGCGACATTTTTTTTCCACTTACGCTGTTTTCTATAATATCAAGCATTTTATTTAGGTGCTGACCTAAGAATACAGATATTATTGCCGGAGGAGCCTCATTTGCTCCAAGGCGGTGCTCATTGCCTGCTGTAGAAATACTTGCTCTTAATAAATCTGCATTATCATGAACGGCTTTCAAGGTATTGATAACAAAAGTAAGGAAGCTTAAGTTGCTCTTTGGGTTTTTTCCTGGGCTTAATAAGTTCACTCCTGTATCGGTAGCCAAAGACCAGTTGTTATGCTTGCCACTACCATTTATACCCGCAAATGGTTTCTCGTGGTATAATATTCTGAATTTATGCTTAATAGCAATTTTTTCCATAGTGGCCATTATCAGTTGATTATGGTCCACAGCAAGATTTACCTCTTCAAAAACAGGAGCACACTCAAATTGATTTGGAGCAACTTCATTATGACGAGTTTTTACAGGAATACCTAGTTTTAAAGCTTCATGCTCAAAATCGTACATAAAATCTTGTACTCTGTCAGGAATTGCACCAAAATAGTGGTCTTCAAGCTGCTGATTCTTTGGTGAAGAATGCCCCATTAATGTTCTCCCTGTGAGCATAATGTCTGGGCGAGCATAATATAATGCCTCATCAATAAGGAAATATTCCTGTTCCCATCCTAAGGTAGTATGTACTTTATTTACACTTTTATCAAAAAACTTTGCCACTTTTGTAGCTGCTTTATCTAATACTGCTGATGATTTAATAAGAGGGGTTTTAAAATCTAACGCTTCGCCAGTATATGCTACAAAAATAGTAGGGATACATAATGTTCTGTCGATTACAAAAGCTGGTGATGTTGGATCCCATGCTGTATATCCTCTGGCTTCAAATGTATTTCTTATTCCTCCATTGGGGAAACTAGAAGCGTCAGGTTCTTGCTGAACTAATAAATCACCATCAAAATTCTGAATTACTTCGCCATTGCCACTAGGCTCATGAAATGCATCATGCTTTTCGGCAGTAGCTCCATTCAATGGTTGAAACCAGTGAGTATAATGAGTAGCACCTCTTTCCATTGCCCAAGCTTTCATGCCTGTTGCTATCTGGTTAGCTATCCTTCTATCCAATCGCACACCGTCTTCAATAGACAGGCTCACTGCTTTATAAGCCTCTTTAGATAAATACGATTTCATCGTTTTGTCATTAAAGACATTTATTCCAAAATACTCTGATGTTTTTACAGAGTCTAATCCTACAGGAATTTTACTTCTATTAAGTAAAGTTTCCATTGCTTTAAATCTAAATATTGGCATTTTATTGATATTTGGTTAATTATTATGGCAAAAATAGTTATTTTTTAATACCATACATAAAAAATAGGGGGTATGTTAATAAAAAATGATAAAATACTTATCAATAGCCAAAAATACTGGGGTATAAATAAAAAAAATAATATTTATTTTAGTGTTTTTATTATTTTTATATTTGTCTGCAATTATTTAGATTGTTATTATGAGATTATTATTTAATGAAGTTAAGGCTAAGATTATAGTAATAGTATTGCTATCATTATTCTCTATCCCTATTTTTGCACAACAACAGCAAGGTGATTCTATAAAACAAACTATAGATACGACTAGAATAATTGACCTTTCAGATAAATTATCACTCTGGTTATATGGAATTAATAAAGTCTATAATTTTTCTTTATTGAGCAAGAATACTGGTCGTCATATTGATTTTAGACCAAATTCTGCTACAAAACTAGGTTTGGGATTTAATTATAAATGGCTTGGCTTGGGTATTGCTTTCAATATGCCTTGGGCAAAAAATGATGATGATATATATGGCCATACTCAAAGAATTGATTTACAGATTAATGTGTTTGCTCGTTCCTTTGGCTTGGATGTATCAGCTCAGTATTATAAGGGTTACTATATCGCTAATCCAAATGATTTTATGGATTGGAATAAAAAGCAATATCCATTATTAAAGGATTTGATTACTCTTAGTACCGAGATATCAGGATATTATTTTACAAATCACAAAAAGTTTTCATATCGAGCAGCATTTGTTCGTAACGAAATACAGAAAAAAAGTGCTGGTAGCTTTATAATAGGATCTTATCTTCGTAGTGATATTTCAAATTCACCTGGTGGATTTATTCCTCCTGATTTGCCGGTAGAATATAGAGATACTTTTAATATTACAGATTTCAGTTCTGTAAATATTGGTGTAGCAATGGGCTATACATATACTTTTGTTTTTTTTAAGAATTTCTTTATAAACTTATCGCTAGTGCCTGGTATTGGATACAAAATGTCCGCATTGAATGATAATGCTGGAAAACTTTATACAAATAATGGAGCTTCTATTCGATGGGTAGGACGTATTGCTTTGGGGTACGAACATAAAAATTTCTTTCTTGGTGCTACTAGTGTTTCCACAAGCAATAGTATAGGTTATGAACATATACTGGCTTCTTCCACAAACTCTAAATTTCGATTTTTTGTGGGTAAAAGGTTTAATTGTAAAAAGAAATAGTCTTAGGTGTTTAGTCTTCAGTCTTCAGTCGGCAGTATTCTAACGATTTAATTTTTAAAGAAAAATCACTAAATTGTAGAGGCAATAATATTATAACATATATTCGATGAAAACAAAACATTCAGGAGCCAAATATTCTGCCATAGTAGGTATTGGTGAGAAACTATCGAAACTAGAAAGAGAAACAGGAAAAAAATACCTTAAATTGAATAGGGGAATACCTTCTGTTACTAGTATCGATTTATCGGAAATCATTCCAATGATAGATTTTAATTCTCCCAAAATTCAGGTTTATCCACCAAACTCAGGTCTTCCAGAATTAAAAGAGGCTATCAATAAGTATTATTTTCATGATAGCACTTTCGTTGATAATATATTTATTACCGCCGGTGGAATTAATGCTCTTGACCTTGTTTTTAAGACCTTAGATGTGGATAAAATTGTTTTGCCAGAGTTTTATTGGGGTGCTTATGCTAATTTGCTAAAAATAAATTCCATAGAATCAGCTACTTATTTCTCTTTTAATGAATTGAAAGTTAATGCAAATAAACTTTCTGGCTCGGCAGTAATTATCTGTGATCCTAATAATCCTGTTGGCAATAAGTATGATGATCAAATGCTTATTGAAGTGATAAAGGTGCTTAGCGATAATAATGTTGTTGTTATTTGGGATAGCCCTTACCGAAGGATATTTTTTGAATGGGCAGAGGATGATTTTTATGTGAAATTAGCGGCAATTGATAATGTAATAATTACTGATAGTTTTAGTAAAGCAATAGGTCTTAGTGGTCAGAGGCTTGGTTTTGTACATACATTAAATAAGGAATTTAATGCCGAGCTAAATATTAATATTCTATTTGCAACCAATGGGATTAATGCCTTTGCGCAAATTTTGGTTACCAAATTGCTTACAACAGAAATAGGGCAGAAAGCCTCTCAAAAGTTTAGGGATAAAACCAAAATTGATATGATTAAAAATATTCAACTTTTGCGTGATAAGAAACTATTGGCAGAAGAGTTTTATCAAAGTTCAATTCCTGTAGGTATTTTTGTAATCCTTAATAAAAATGAAAAAGAACTCCTTGAGGCCTATATTGGCAGTGTTTCCATGGCTTATTTTACACAAAAAAGCAAGGAGCATGGGGAGAAGTTTGCTAGAGTTTGTATTGCTGTACCTCATGAGGAGTTTAAGGAGTATTTTGATAGATTATTGGCATAAGAAACTATGGGCAGGATGTCTGTGTTACAACGAAAGCTACACATAAGTGGTGTATCTAGGGCATCCTGCCCGAAGATATTTTATAATTATATAATGAAAGCTT
>JAGLDA010000084.1 GCA_023145955.1 Bacteroidales bacterium | reverse complement strand
TAATTGTTCTACCATATTCAAATCATGATAGATACGCATTATTTCTTTATTCCTTGGTAACGATAGCCTCCAAAGAAGTCTTCCTCATTCATACCTCCAAACAGCCTTCCATACGAAGTGATTTCTATTCTATCAGGAAATATCTCAAACTTAGGAGGGATTTATCTTGAGTAATCATTGTGAATAATTGCATTAATTATTGCCTCCTTTAATGCTACAGAATCCCATAATCTAGTGTCTATCTTTTCCTTTGACTTTATGTCTTGTTATTTCTATTATTAAAGTAAGTAGATATATTCTATTCGGATAGAATTCTATATAATTCAATATTTAAATAATAGTGATGTCCCCCTATTTCTTTTTTCTCCATTACTTGCATCTCACATAGTTTGTTTAAGTAGTCCCTTGCCGTATTCTCAGCATATAAGCCTGTTTCCATTAAGTGTTTAACTTTAGTAAATGGCTGAGAAAATATAAACTCTATTAAGCGCTCTGGACTCCGGAATTTACGCTTATCTTTCTTTACAGAATCAAGTATAGAATCTTTAACTGACATGATTTCATTAATTTTATTGAAAGTCATATTAGAAGTGCTTTCAATAGCTCTCAACATAAATAGCAACCAATCTTTCCAAGCACCTCTCTGGGAAACGCCTATCAAGCCAGAATAATAATCATCCTTATTATCAAGAATATAACGACTAAGAAATAATATCGGAACATCTAATAAACCTTTATTAGTTAAATAATGGATATTAAAGACTCTTCCCGTCCTTCCATTACCATCTCGAAATGGATGAATTGCTTCAAATTGAAAATATGCAATAGCCATCTTTAATAAATGGTCTATCCGGTACTGTTCATCATCATTTAAAAAATCAATAAGATTATCTAACTTTTCCTCTATGATAAGAGCTCCTTTTGGTGGAGTGTAAACCACTTGACCTGCATTGGGGCCTGTACCTCCTTGGCGAATGGTTGTATTTAGGAAATCGGGACGAATACTATCAGTTGTTTGTTTTATTTCTTGAAATACATTAATAAAATAATCTCTGTTAAATTCCCCATTTTCTTTTAAATACTTATTTCCAGACCATAGAGCTTCTCTATACCTTAAAACCTCTTTTGATGCGCCCTCTGATTCTGTACTTTTGTCGCTAAATGCCTTATACAATTCATCGTCTGTTGTAAAAATATTTTCAATCGCACTTGATATCTTTGCCTCTTGTAAACTAATAGTATTAATAAACAACCCTTGATTTGGAATAATTGCACTGCGACCATGAAGTCGAGCCAATGCGGCTTTGGCATCACCAAGTTTCTCTAATATTTCTACGGTTCGATAAAGATCCATGTTAATAGGTAAAGATGGAATATTATTCCAAGGAGTATGTCTGTCTGGATTTATTAAATATAACGCACTCATCAATAATTCTATTTTTTAATGTCTATTTTGATTTCGACCTCAAAAATACATATATTTTTCATACTAAACATTAATAATTACCATAATTAATGTTTATCTAATTTTTGACCTTAAAAGGAGCAAGCAGAACATACTAAACATTAAATATATTACATTTCAATGTATACTCTACAAACGAGTATAAAACCTAAATGTCTACACTTTTATTAAAATCTAATTTAGTACTCTTATGAAGATATATAAACTAACTTTTCATTTTTATTAAATCATTGATAATCATTAAATCATCTATAAAAAAGTTCGATTCCTCCCAACGCAGATCCACTACTAAAAACCAAAACCCACTGAATATCAGTGGGTTTTGGTTTTTTAATCATAAATTCACTTATTGCTATAATTCTATTTTTATTCAACCAATAACTTCAACAACTTTTCGTTAGTAGCATCCCCTACTCTAACAATATAAACTCCACTTGTTAAAAATGATATATCAACTTTTGCATCTGATACATTATTATGTTCAGAATGGAGCACTATTCTGCCACTCAAATCTGTAATGCTAATAGTGCTTATTTTAAAACTTCCTTTAAGTTCGATATTGATAAAATCGGAACATGGATTTGGGAATAATACTATAGATTCTGAATAATCCAAGTTATTAATTCCTACACCCACAACTTGATAACAGATAGAAGTATCGCTACAATTACTACTACTAACTATTACAGCATAATTGCCATCAACAGTTGGCGTAAATATTTGATTAGTTGCTCCATTTATATCAGTATTCCCAGCGCAATCTATCCATTGATAATTTACACCGGTAGCATTAGCTTGCAACTGAACTCCTGTCTGAGTAACTGATACATCTACATTTTCTATTGTTAAGTTTATAGTAATTACACTATCGCATCCACTAGCATTTTGAATAACATCAGTATATACTCCAGTTGCAGACCATACATGGTTTCCACTGGGGCTTGTATAAGATGAACAAGCTGTTTCTGTAATGGTGCTTGTGGTACTATTCTTTATTGTAAGATTAATCGTTATTATACTATCACAACCTAATAAATTTGGTATAGTATCAGTATAAATACCATTAGTAACCCAAGTGTAATTTCCACTAGGACTGGTATAACTATCACATTCGGTAATAAATATACTACTAGTAGTGCCTGCGCCAGCCGTAAGTGTTGCACCGCTAACCCAGTTTGACGTACTACCAGATAAACTAAAGCTATATAATGTTCCTGTATAGGAATTTCCTGAAAAATCGCTTAAAGAAGATACTGAGGTATTGCTACCCGAAGCTACTCCTTGATTGAATTTATAGTATGCCTTCAAATTAGTTTGTCCACCACAAAACTCAATATCTTTTAACGCTACTAAATCAGTAACCGACTTGGCAACATCCCATACCCTAAGCTCATCTATTTTTCCTTCAAAATTATTTACCATATCAACACGTCTACCTATTTGTAGGCTACCAGCAGTGGTATTAACAGCAGTGGCAATGTTACCTTCTGTATCCAATACTCCATCCACGTATAATTTAATTTTATTTGTAGCAGTTGGGTCATATACAGCCGCAACATGGTGCCAGCTACCATCGTTAATAGCAATAGTACCACTCAAGCCACTCCCCTGAACCTCAAGCCTAATAGCATTTGCCCACAATACACAGAAAGTAAACCTACTTCCTGTACTAAAAGTACCCATATCTGCTATTATATGCTGACCCCCTCCAGTACTAGGATTAGAATTAGCAGTAATATTAACCCATGCCTCTATTGTTCGTGCACTGGACCCTGTTATACTTGGCATAGTAGTTCCTATATAATCATTGCTACCATCAAAATGTAAAGAATTTTGGGCCGATATTAAGTTAACGCTAAGAAAAAATACGAACAGAAATAAAATTTTAATTGTCTTCATTGAATTTAAGTGTTTTGTTAGAATGTTAGGATAGTTGGATTTATACTATTGTAAAAGCAAATATACAAAACATTCAATTCTAAAAAACAACAATTCCCAAAATTTAATAATAATAATAATCCGTATTTATAATTTTATATATCTTTGACCATTAATAATAAATCAAATCTAAAATCACATGAAAAATTTAACATTACTATTATCAATTTCCGTATTATTTTTATTATCATCTTGTAATCAAGGCAATAGCACGACCGAACAAGTAATTGATGAGAATACTACTTCTACAGAAATTACCACAGATGAACCTGCCAATAATGATGTTGCTGCTACTAACGACAACGCTACTGAGCAAGCTTCTGAAAAATCACTCAATACTCAAGGTAATGAACATTCTACTGAGGGTAAAGAACTTACTGCTGCTGAAAAAGAAAAGTTTCCTGAAGTTGAAGCTAATGCCAAAGAGTTAAATACTGGAGATTTCCTTATCAACTCAAGTAATTATATAGTTAATACTAATGATTACTCTAGTTATACAATAGTAAGATTTACAGTAAGATTAATAACTAATAAAAGAAAATTGATTTCTGAAACAATAGTAGGTAGTAAACTTCCAGAACTTGCTTCTGAGAAAATAAGCAATGCTGAAAGTGGTTCATATTTAGTATTCTCAAGTATTCGTGCAGAATTAGATGGTGATACTATTAACGTTCCTGCTTCTTTTTACAAGCTTAAATAATTTAAAGAACACCTTTAAAATTAAAAGTTTAGCTATGAAATTACAACCATAGCTAAATTTTTTTTGCCCTTAATTAGACAATATTCTCAAAGCATCATCAATGCTTTGCACTGGCAATTTACATGAATTATTTACACATACATATATCATTGTTTTATTTTCTACAAAGCGATATTTCAATAATTCAAGTTCACTATTATCCTTTGTATCTATAGCCCACACTATATTAGGAAAATAATTTGACTGCAACTCTTTAAGAATATTTTTCGCATCATTACCTAATATAACAACTTCTGTTTTAGGCTGTAGTTCGTCCATTAATAACAATCCCCAATTGGATAAACTAGATCCATTTGTTCTGAATTTATCAATAACATTATTAAGCATCTGAAGGCTAATATCTTTATAGTCTTCATTCTCAAAATAATGGGACAGCTTATACAAATTTCTAGCAACAATGGAGTTAGATGCTGGTATTACATTATCAAATATTTCCATTTTACGAGCAACCAATATTTCATCATCAGAATTTGTGTAAAAAAACATACCAGAATTTACATCGTAAAACTTATCAATTATATAATCAGAGCTTACTTTTGCTTGCAATAAATATTTATTTCCAGCACCTATTTCATATAAACTCAGACTTGCCTTTATCAACAATGCATAATCATCAAGATATGCATTAATCTTTGATTTGCCATTCTTAAATGTATGCCAAAACCCACCTTCAGGCTTTTTCATATTTTCTAAAATAAAATTCATGGCATTAATTGCATCCTTCATATACTCATCATTTCCTAATGCAGAATACGCATCACAATATGCACTAATCATCATGGAATTCCAAGACAATAAACTCTTATCATCAAGGCCAGGTTTAGTCCTATTTTCACGATAATTCATCAATACTTTTTTAGCTGAAGAGATATTACTCTCTATTTCCTCAGTAGAAATATTGTGCTTCTTAGCTAAGTCTTCAATATCTTCATTTCGCATAAGAATATAATTATCATCTTCCCAATATCCCACTTCATTCATTTGATAATAATCTTTAAATATTTCAGATTTCTCACCCAATATATCATCAATTTCTTCTAGTGTCCATATGTAATATTTACCTTCTTTACCATCAGAATCGGCATCCAATGCGGAATAAAATAAACCTTGATTATTGGTCATTTCTCGCTTAATATACTCAAGTGTTTCTTCTATAATTCTCTTATAATTATCATCTTTATACCTCTTATAAGCATCGCTATACAAGCTTACTAACTGAGCATTATCATAAAGCATCTTTTCAAAATGTGGCACCTTCCAGAGCTTATCTGTTGAGTATCTAGCAAAACCCCCACCAAGCTGATCGTAAATTCCACCATTAGCCATCTTATTTAAAGTAAGCTCAATATGTTCATCTATAATTTGGTTGGAATTGAAATTAGCATAACGCATAAGGAATCGATAGTTATTTGGCAATGGGAATTTTGGAGATCTATCAGGACCTCCATTTTCATCATCAAGATGATTAGTCCAATTATTTAATATCCTATCCAAATCGGCATTGCTAAAACCATCAACCCCCTCTTGTTTTTCTACAATCTCACTTTGCTTTATACCATTTGATATACTCTCAGCATGCTGCAATAATTTATCATAATCATTATTATAAAGAGCCGAAAGTTGTTTCAAAACAGAAGTCCACTGCTCTTTATTATAATATGTGCCACCATAAAAAGGTCTCCCATCTGGTAAAGCAAAACAATTAAGTGGCCAACCTCCACTTCCTGTTATAAGGTTTACAGCATTCATATATATCTGATCTACATCAGGATGCTCTTCCCTATCAACTTTTATACATATAAAATTATCATTCATTAGTTCTGCAACAGCCTCGTTTTCGAAAGATTGATGCTCCATAACATGACACCAATGACATGATGAATATCCTATACTTATAATTATTGGCTTATTCTCCTTCTGTGCCAACTTTAAGGTTTCTTTACTCCATGCATGCCAATTCACAGGATTATGAGCGTGCTGTAAAAGATATGGGCTAGTTTCACTTATTAGTGAATTTGTATATTTATATTTTTCCATTTTATTAGTATTTTCAATCTGACCATCAGCACAGCTATTTACAAATAAGTATATAATAAATATAAACAGTATTGTAAAGTTTGGCTTAGGCATAGATTATCTAGTTTAGAATGATTATGAATAACAAAAATAGTCTATAAATACCTCAGAAACACAGAAATAATCAGAAAGTGTTATTTATCAACTATCACATTTTTTTTTAAATAACTTCCTAAATAATAACTATTATATTTAAACCTTTTTTTGTTACATTTGTCGTTAATATCATATACAAATGTTAAATTATAACATTGATTTTTTAAACAATATATTTATATAAACTAGTCAATTCTAGCATATATAATATTTATACGAAACCATTATGAAACAATCTCTTTTCTTACTATTTGCATTCATTCTCTTTTCTAGCTTTACACCTATACAACCAGACTCTAGAGTAGTTGATTATTTAGGTGCTGAAAAGATTGCTATTATTCAAAAAAATAATCCCAACTTAATTCATTATTATAATTTCTTTTTGGATAATAGTTATACTATATCTACAGTTCCTGCTGACAAGTTTGAAGGAAACAACTTAACGGAGATTGTTTTACCATTAATTGGAGATAAAGTAGATACTAAAAAACTAAATGTTCTTAAGCTTAACATTCAAAGAAAGTATGAAGAAGATATTTACTTTAAAGTAAAAGATCAGAATAAGGTTTTTATTATGCTAAGTGAGAAAAAATTTGTAGAAAAGTATAATAAATACAGAAAAGAAAACGGATTAATGGACTAATGATAATAATTTCAGAACAACCATAATATGAGAATTTCTATACATATAACAATTATATCCTTTTTAATATTTTTTACACAAAATATTGCTGCACAGACGTACAAAATTAATGACTACAGTGGTCAAACTGTAACTACTTGTACTGGCACATTTACCGATATGGGTGGTACTGGCGCAGGTTATTCTGGTACTCAGAATGATCAAATTACATTTTGCCCAGGAACAGTAGGTGCGGCTGTTCAACTTGACTTTACACAGTTTGATATGGCAGCAGGCGATGCTATTGAATTGTATGATGGACAAAACACTACTGCTAATTTATTAGCCACTTTCAATAACTCATTATCTCCTGTCGGCATGCTAATTAGTGCTTCTATACTAAACCCTACTGGTTGTTTAACATTTGTTTTGGGTTCATCTGGAAGTGCTCCTGGTTGGGAAGCTGCAATTAGCTGTGGTCTTCCATGCCAAAATTACTCAGTAGAAATATTATCAAGCCTTCCACCATTTCACTTAGACACTGGTTACTACTATATTGACGTATGCCCTGGTGACTCAGTAAGCATCACAGCAACAGGTAATTATGGATTAAATGATTCTATTTATCATCAATCAGATGCTACATCAGAATTTATTTGGGATATGGGTAATTACCATTACGATACAACTCAAACTGTAGAGACTTATTATGATTCTATCGGTGGATATAATGTACTCGTTGTTGCTATAGACTCAAATGGTTGCTTAGCAAATCAAGTTCCTAAGATTAGGGTTAGAATTAGTACACAACCCGAATTAAGTACATTTCCAATTAGCGATCCTGTTTGCCAATATGATACAACAAGCTTATTTGGCCATGGCGAAGCTTTTCAATGGCATGTTAGCTCTTCATTAAATGAAGCTGGACTTACATACTTACCTGATGGTAGTGGTGTTTCTTATACGTCATCATTACTTTTCACTGTTTTTGATGCTACGGCTACAATTACATCTCCAGTGGATATTCTTGCAATTAAAGCTACTTTAGAACATAGTTATTTAGGTGATTTAGATATTAGATTAACTTGCCCTAGTGGACAATTTTCTACTTTGAAATCTTATCCTGGTGGTGGAAGCACATTCTTAGGTGAACCTATTGATAATAACTCTGCACAGGTACCAGGTATAGGTTATGAATATGCTTGGATGCCAAATGGAAGCACTACTATGCTTAATGCTGTAGGAAATTATACTTACTCATATACTAATGCTTTAGGCCTAGCTGTTACCAATTCTTATCTACCACCATCAACTGGTTATCCTGCTAATGCAACTATAACCGGCGGCTTACCTTTAGTTGACTACCTTCCTGAAGATCCATTTAACGTATTTATTGGATGTCCATTAAATGGTTTATGGGAAATAACTATTACTGACAACTTAGGAATTGATAATGGATTTATTTTTGCTTGGGGAATAGATTTTACACCATCATTATTACCTGATTCATGGGATTACATTCCTGAAATTGCATCAGAATCGTGGAATTATACTACTGATATTGTTATTGATAGCGGTGCACATGTAGTTATTAGCCCTCAACACTACGGCCCACAAGATTACACTTTTACTGTTATGGATGAATATGGATGTATATATGATACATTATTAACTATAGATGTGATTGCAACCCCTAATGTTGACCTTGGAAACGATACAGTACTCTGTATGACTTCTATGACCGATGTAGTAGTTTTTGACGCTACTGATTCTATTCCTGGAGTTGACTACCTATGGAGTTCTGGAAATACTGCTGCTACTAATGTTACAAATACAAGTGGTGATTTATGGGTAGAAGTAACAAATAATGTAGGTAATTTAAGCTGTAGCAATAGGGACACTATACACCTAGATGCCTACGAAATGGCTACTCTTGAATTAGGAAATGATACTTGCTATATGACTGATGAATATGTTCTATATGCTGGTAATAGAGGACATAATCCTCCTTTCTTATTTTTATGGAATGATGGAAGTACGGGCGATTCAATATTAATAACTCAGTCAGGCACATACTCTGTAACCATTGCCATTGATCCTAATTCGCCATGCCTTGTAGATGATGAAATAAAAATAAGTTTATTTAGTAAAAACTTCCTCGGCGATGATTTAGATTTCTGCGATTTTGAAGAAATCCTTATTAGTGTTCCTGAAGATACAATTAGTCACGAATATACTTGGCTACTTGATGGGTCTTCTCCCATTATTGATAATGGTTCATATTTTTCTCAAAAATATTTAGAAATTGGCGACCATATTCTTTCTCTTAATATAGATAATGGATGTTATGATGAAGTTAAACTAACTTCTAAAGATTGTAAACTTGAAATACCTAATGTTATTACTCCAAATGGTGATGGATACAACGACGTATTTATTATTGATGGTATTGAAAATTATCCAAATTCTATTCTTAGTATATATAATAGATGGGGCAAAAAAGTATATGAATCTAATAATTACACCAATGATTGGGATGGTGAGAACATTACCGATGGCGTTTATTATTTTCACTTAATAACCACTGTGGGAGACAAAGAAACTGAATATAAAGGTTCTCTTACTGTAATACGATAGTGAAAAAATATTACATAAAAAAAGCTTCTCTTTAATAAAGAGAAGCTTTTTTTTTATGTCGTAAAATATATGATTACTTCACATCATCCATAAAAATTGATATAAGTTTTTCAACAGAAAAACCATCCGCTTCTGCCTTATAATTAGGTACAATACGATGACGTAATACTGATGGAGCAATAGCCTTTACATCTTCAATATCAGGAGACAGTTTCCCGTTAAAAGCAGCATGAACTTTAGCAGCCACAATTAGAAACTGCGATGCTCTAGGGCCGGCCCCCCATAGCAAATACTTATCGCTTAACTCATGAGCCATTTCTCTATTCGGACGAGTAATATTTACAAGCTTAACAGCATACTCATATACATTATCTGCAACAGGCAACTTTCTTATAAGTTCCTGAAAAAACAATATTTCGTCACCATTTATTACATTAAATACTTCATTAACCTTATTGCCGGTAGTTCCCTTTACAATATCTAGCTCTTGCTGATACTGAGGGTAATCAAGAATAAGGTTAAACATAAATCTATCTAACTGCGCCTCTGGCAAAGGATATGTTCCTTCTTGCTCAATGGGGTTTTGGGTAGCCAGTACAAAGAAAGGCTTGTCTAAGGTATACTCATGCCCTGCAACAGTAACAGTACGCTCTTGCATTGCCTCAAGCAATGCTGCTTGAGTTTTTGGAGGAGTTCTATTAATCTCATCAGCTAATACTATATTCGAAAATACAGGACCTTTAATAAATCTAAATTTTCTACTTTCATCCAAAATTTCCGTGCCAATAATATCACTAGGCATTAAATCTGGAGTAAATTGAATTCTCTTAAAATTAAGCCCAAGTGTTTGAGCTAGGGTGTTAACCATAAGGGTTTTGGCTAATCCTGGAACACCTACTAGTAAACTATGACCATTACTAAATATAGAAATTAATAAATCTCTAACAACTTCATCTTGCCCAACAATAACTTTAGCAATTTCGCTCCTTAGTGCATCATATTTAACCACTAGAGCGGCAAAAGCTTCTTTATCATTTATATATTCAGTAGCCATAATTTATTTTTTATTATTCATTACGAAATCAACCTTAATTATCCTACAATTAAATCAAAAATATTATTCTTCCTCCCACTGATAGGTGAAGTTACATGACTTTAGATTTTTATCTATAATATTAATAAATGTTTTTTCAGATTTCTCAGTTATCCATATTCCAACTGCTTCCCCTTTTTTGTTCTCCAAGGCTATTTGTTGGATTTTATCATAGTCAGTTTCTAAATTTGCTTTATGAGGCTTAGTCCTTTTATCAAGCCTTACTATTCTAAAAGCATTTTTATTTCGCTCTTTTTGAAATAATGACGGAGGCAATATTTCACCAACATTCATTTTATCAAGTTTAAAAAACAATTCTTTATCAATACCTTCACCACTAAATACAGCACCACCTGTTTGTGGATTTAAAGCAACACCACCATTAAATTTAGAGTCGTCAATTGAGTATCTTAATGCAGCTTCTTCAAAGCTTAAAGTACCATCTTCAATCAATTGATATACACTATCAAGTTCTGCTTTTGCAATACTCATAGACATTGGCGATACTTTTGTCATTATTAAAATATGACGTACATTAATAAAATCACCCTTACGCTTTATAAGTTTAATAATATGAAAACCGGCATCAGTTTCTACAATTTCACTTACCTCTCCTGGTTCTAACGAAAAAGCAACGGCTTCAAATTCTGGAAACATTACCCCTCTGCCAAAATCACCAAGTTCTCCACCTTTTACAGACGAACCTGGGTCTTCAGAGTACATCCTTGCCATAGAAGAGAAACTAGATCCTTCAATAATTCTTTTTCTAATATCTTTCAATTTATTTCTAGCATATTCTTTCTCTTCAGGAAGCACTTCAGGCATAACTATGATATGAGAATACTTATATTCTGAACTTATTAGTGGAACACTATCCGTTGGTATATCATTAAAAAAAGCACGAACCTCTGAAGGAGTTATCTTAACATTGCTAGTTATTTGATTTTTAACTTGTTCAGAAAGCATCTGCTCATGAATAGTAGTTCTCAAATCACTCTTTATGGCCAAAATACTTTTATGATAATATTCTTCTAATTTTTCTTGAGAACCAATTTGAGAAATAAAATATTGAAGACGGCGATCCATCTCACTCTCTACCATATCATCAGAAACCACTACACTATCTAGTTGGGCTTGATTCAATAATAACTTTGCAAAAAGAATTTCTTCAAATATCTGACAGCGAATTTCATCACCATCGGCTGTATACCCTTGCATTAGATATTGCATATATTGATTTTCAATATCTGAATACAAAATTTCATTGCTTCCAACTGTAGCAACAATTCTATCAATTACTTTTTGAGAATATAAATTTAAAGTCGTAATACTCATAAATCCGATAAGTACTATGCTTACAATTATTCTAATTTTACTATTTGCTCTCATATTGAGTATTTAGTTTTGTAGTTTAATTTTACCATTTTTTTGAGATTCCTCAAATATATCCTCTCGCAATTTTTCCACCATTTCCATTTTACGAATATTTATCAAAATACCCCTAATTCTATCTTCCTCAAAGCTTAAGGGAGAATAATTATCTCGTATTCGATACTGATTAACTCTCAACATATAAGTATATACAGAGTCTTTAATCTCTAAATATTTATTATTCTTTAAGTAAAGAGACTTATTGTAAGTTTGCAATGGAATTTCCTTAATTAAATCATCAAATAATATCCATGTATCAGCTTCTAAAAGATAATTTATTGCAGTTTCGTCAGCAATGCTCTTTATTCTAACAATATCTTCAGGCTCATACGATTTCATAAGCCTACGCATAGTCTTCAAATTCTTTTCGTCAGAATAAAACTTTATAAAAGCTACTTGTACAATATCATCTTTAAGAATAAACTCCTTTTTATTTGTATTATAAAACTCCTCTATTTCATCAAATTTAACAATAGTATCAAGGTGAATGGAAATATATTTCCTTTCAAAATTATAAACTATCAATGAGTTCTTATAAGCCTCTACCCTCTTATCTATAATACTACGTTCCTTTTCGGACTCATCATAAGACAAAATTGCTTTATGCAAAATAGATTGCTCTTGCATCCAATTATTCAAATATACAGACACTCTAAGCAAACTATCCTCAGCTGAACCACTATTTGAAGTAACACTTGCTAAGTCAGATTCGTAAATCTTATTATCGTATGCAACTGCTACAACATTACCTTCCTCACTATCAGTAATACAACTAATAGCTAATAATGGTAATATAAGTAAGTATATAATTTTTTTCAAATTATTTATTTTCTAAAAGTTCTTTATTAATTACTACTTTATGATCTTCATTTAATTTCTTTATCCAATTCTTTTCCAACTCATTCTGGTAATCAGCTGTTATAATACCTCTAGCTTCATTAAGCTCTTTATTTGTAGCTGGTATAATTTCCTTAATATCTACAACATAAAAAGTATTACCAACGCTAATAATATTGGACACTCCCTTCTCTTGTTTTATTTGAGCAATTATATCATTACTTCCTGATTCGTATTTATTGTTTTCATAATGCAGATTTAAAGCAGAATTTTTATTTGCCAATTTAATTAAAGAATCCATACCAATATTATCAGCCAACGATTTTTTAACAAATTGAGCAATAGAATCACTACTACATTTATAAATAGTAGCATCTACCCTTTCTTTCCACATATAATTTGATTTATTAGCATCATAAAACGCCTCAATTCCCACAGTATCCTTTATGGCTTTGCCCCATATTTCTTCATCACTTATGGCAAATAGTAATATTCCATCATGATATTCTTGAACTAGCATTCTAAACTCTGGATATTGTTCTTCAAGCTTAGAATCCTTATACTTAAGGACTTCCTGCTCTACCCATTTCTCATACAACTTATCTACAAAATATCTAAAAGTTCCTTTATGCTTCATTGCCTGATTAGCCTCTACATAAATAGCGAAATCTTGTTGGGTATACTTATTTTTTTCTAGTTTAAATATAGTTTTTGTAAAACCTTCTGCTTTATCAGAGCTCCACTTATTTGCATAAATTGAAGAATCTATTACACTATAAAAGCTCTCTAAATTCTTAGAATATTCCTTGAATTTAAACTCTTCTTTAAATTTTGTAATTGCAGCTTCTTTACTTCTGTTAGAACGACTATCTCGTGCTACTTTAGTTTTTAAAGTTGGAAGATACTTATCGTATTCAGGTATTTTTATAGTCCTAACCAATTTGATCAAATGCCACCCATACTGTGTTTTTACTGGCTCAGAAATACCGTCAACTTTAAGCTTACTAATAGCACTAATAAATTCGGGCACCATTCTACTAACCTCAAAGGCTGGTAGTAAACCACCTTTAGCAGCAGAACCTTTATCATCAGAATATTGCATTGCAGCTTCTTCAAATGTTTTCTTTCCAGATTTTATTTCTGCAGCAATCTCAATAATTTTATTCTCTGCAGCTGCAAAAGATTTTTTATCATTAGCATTAGGTTTCACATTTATATGCTTCACTTCTATTTTTCCTAATTCAGGAATTTTATCGTAAACCTTAATAATATGATATCCAAATTGAGTTCTAATTGGCATACTAACTTCACCCACAGCAGTATTATAAGCTGCCGACTCGAAAGCATAAACCATATAAAAGGCTGTAAAATATCCTAAGTCGCCTCCATTACCTTTTACCGCGCCCCTATTTCTACCTGCAGGCTGATCTTTTGC
>JAGLDA010000083.1 GCA_023145955.1 Bacteroidales bacterium | reverse complement strand
CTCCATTCTAAATTCACATCTCCTGTTGTATGATCAACAGAAAGACATTGGATACCAGGACTAGGAATAGTAGGTTTTGGAAGAACGGTAATAGATATAACACTATAATTTATAGCTGGTGCAGGACAGAAATCGTCAAGCACTTTAAGTACAAAATTATAAATATTGGATGTAACACCACAGCCATTATTTGCTGCCAAGTGAACACATTCCGTTTGCCATACAAAATGAGTTTGAATTGCAAACAATCCCGTTAATGGGTTTGAAGGGTGAGGTGCTGGAGTTAAGGTTGCACATGGCGCTTCTAAACAACCAAGAGAATCATCAAATGTTGCCTGATTTGAACCCGCTGCAGGAACATAATTACCAAACTGTGGCCCTGTAGCTTGAATCTCCATTGTTTGAGGATTACCATCTGGCAAAAATTGAATATCTTGACCATTCAAATAAAAATCTACAATCTCACCAGCATAAACAGTATCTGAGAATGTGGTTCCATTATTTAAAGGAGGATTTACAGTAGGTGGATTATTAGCACCTGCTACAAGCATCACCACTTGAATATCTCGCCATATTTCAGCAACCAATGTACCACACTTATATGCCGAAACCTTTACAGAAGTAACAAATGCACCCGTAGTATATGAGGTAAACGAAATCGTTCCTATATCAGGATCTACAGTACCT
This sequence comes from Bacteroidales bacterium, assembly GCA_023145955.1. GTDB lineage: Bacteria > Bacteroidota > Bacteroidia > Bacteroidales > UBA1556 > UBA6267. The sequence continues at coordinate 31,038 of JAGLDA010000083.1, read as the reverse complement.
GCAACATTATTTGGGTTTTGTGTTGTACTCGGTAGAGGGTTAGTATAAGAATACCCAGGAGCATAAGTAACGCCCGTTGCTAATGAAACTAACGGTTGTCCCCATTCGAAATGAAGTACATCCAACTCCTCATCAAAAGCATTATGATTATATTCAAAAGGATATCCTGCAGAAATCACAGTACGTGCTACCTCAGCAAAAGTAGGCGAATTATCAAAACAAGGGTATGTATTAGTATTATTATATGCATACATTTTAGCCCTTAAAGTCCAAGCAGGGGCACCATTAAGGTTAGTAGAGGGATTTCTACAACACGACCCCCAAGAGAATGTCCATCCTGAGGCAGGCGGCACACCACTTATTTGTGTAGGAGCAGAGCGGTATATATACTCAGATACAGCACCTGTATTATCTGCGCCACTAGCTTCAGCACCTGCACAAGTAATCTGTGTTACTGATGTACCACCAAAACCACCAATATTACAATTTGGTGATAAATCTTTTGGCCAACCTGCAAGCAAAGGCATTGAAATATTAGTTCCACCACTAAAGGTTAAAAGTTGAGATGTACCAAAGAGTATACCTCCACACTCTCTATATACTTTCATAGTAAAAATGAACTTACCTGCATTTGGCTGTCCAGTAGGAATACACTTCCAAGTGATTTCGCCACCCATATAGTGACTGGCTTTAGCCACATATGTACTTCCTGTTATCATCAGTAGTACAACTAAAAATTTAATGTATCTCATAATTTGTAATTATTGGTTTCCAACATTTAATATATAAAATTTATCTTTTTCAAAATATTTACGGGCTAATTTTTGAAGTTCTGCAACATCAATAGTTTTGACCGCATTAATATAATCGTAATAGTAATTATAATCTATATTGTTTATTTCTATATTTTTAAACTTTTCTAAAAGGGCAAAGCTTCCATCAAATTGTCGTTGAAAACTTCCTTGAAGATAATTCACTACCGTTATCAGCTCTTCTGTAGATATTTGCTCATCCTTGAGCCTTTCAATCTCTTTATTTATCTCAAAAATAGTATCCTGAGCAACCTCAGATTTAACTTCTGTAGCAATAAAAAATACCGATTCTTCTTTAAAGGGGCTGTGGGCTGCACCTATTCCATATGTATAACCTTTATCTTCACGAATATTACTCATCAATCTACTTCCAAAATAACCACCTAAAAATATTGTAAGAATTCGTAAACCATTATAGTCCTCATGATCTCTTTTTAATCCTACAAAGCCCATTCTTATGGCATTCTGAACTGCTCCTTCTTTTGCAATAAAAGTATACTTTTCTTCTTTTTGATTAATACTCCAATCAATTGCTTTAAATTGAGAGTCCATATTTTTCATAGACGAAAACAAATCATCAAGAAGTATGAATTCCGCATCGCCAAAATTACCAGCAATATATATCTTATGCTTTCCTTGAGCGTAGACTTGCTTATGAAAAGCAATAAGATCTTCACTACTAACTAAATCAAAATCTTCAATAACTGAAAATTTACCATAAGGGTGGTTCTCTCCAAAAAGTAATTGTGTAAAATGCTGGCGTGCAACAAAGTCAACTTTTTGTGAATTAACCATAAATTCTTGCTTCTTTCTAGATATATGAACATCTAGTTCTTCTTTCTTATAATCAGCAAACTTTATCACTTCTTGTAAAAGAGGTAGTGTTTTACTAAGGTGTTTATTCAATGAGTATAATGATACTGAAGAATAATCTCTAGTGGCTTTTGTCTCAAACGAAGCTCCATAATAATCAATCTTTCCTGCTAATTCTGCAGAAGTAAAATTACTTGTAGACTCAGTAATCATAGCATTAGTAATACTAGCAACCAATGGTTTTGGAGAATACACTGTTCCTCCTTTATCAAAAACAACCTCTACTTTTACAATGTTTTGATTTTCATTATTAAAAACAAAAACCTCTGTACCATTTGACAACTCATAGCGTTTAGGCATAGGTATTTCTACCGATTTTATCGAGTTTGTCTTAGGTGCTATATGTCTATCTAATTCAATTGTCATTTATTTCTTACTTAATTACAGTTACCTGCCCTTTTTTAATATGATAATTACCCATTGCATCTGTATATTCTGCATGATAAAAAAACATTCCATCACTTACAATTCTACCTTTATATGTACCATCCCATGAATCATCAATATTTGTAGTTTCAAAAACTCGGTTGCCCAATTTATCATAAACAAACATCCTCATTTTTTGTATACCATTTCCTTCAGCTTTAAAAAAATCATTATTACCATCAGCATTTGGCGAAAAAGCTGAAGGAATAAATAATGCACTACAACTTCTGTCGATATTTACTATAAAATCGTGGCTACATTTCTGACCTTTAGCGTTTGTAACTACAACAGAATATGTAGAATTCTCTGTTGGCGAAACTACAATTTTATTAGAAACATCACCACTGCTCCAGTTATAATAATAACCCTCTTCAATTTCCAAAATTGCATCTTCTCCAAAACAAACTGTTTTATCACTTCCAAAGACAACCTTAAAAGTATCTATAGCATGAATAGCTTCTATCTCGTCTTCTTCTATATACTCTTCTACTAATTCTTCTTTACTTATTACCTCATCTTTTTTTGCAGGCTCCTTAATCTCATTAAGCACAATAACATCTTGTGTTATCTCTACTTCAGCTTGGGTAGTATTTAATTTAGATTTTTTATAACTCAACGAAGATTTATTTTCAATAGTATTATTATCTTCAATTAGCTCATTCTCCTTATTCTTAGGTATAGATTTTTTGTTTTCTGCCAAATTAGTATTATTTTTTATTTCTGTTGCTGGCACTATTTCTACATCATTAGTAATAATATTTAATTCAACAATATTATTTTGAGAATCATCTTTCTCATCTATTTTATCAATGTGAATAGGGTCAATATTGGTCAGCAATTTAGTTTCATAAAAGAAAGCAAAATACGAAACTACAGCTACCGTTGCTATAATTGCAATACTAGCAGCAACCTTATATAATGCTACATAATTATTCACATTACCTTGCTGAATATTTTGTTGCATAATATTAGACCACAAATCGCCATCTGGCTTCACCTCATAACTATCAAGTGAGTCCTTAAACGTTTTCCCTAAATTACTATTTGTAGATTTCACAATTTCTAAATATATATTATATCTTATTTATTGCACTTTGCAACTTCAATCTAGCCTTTCGCAACTGCGATTTAGAAGTATTTTCAGATATCTCAAGTTGATTTGCTATTTCTTTATGAGAGTAACCTTCTATTTCAAATAAGTTGAAAACTAATCGATATCCCGCAGGTAATGATTGTATCATTTTCATCATATCTTCAACTTGTAAATGGTCAAAACTTTGTCTAGAATCTTCAATTCTATGCTGAGCTTCATCAATATCAACATGGTAATAATGTTTTAAATTTTTACGATGCATATTTAATGATGTATTAACCATTATTCTCCTAATCCAACCTTCAAAAGAACCCTGCATACGAAATTTATCAATATTTGAAAAGACCTTTACAAAGCCTTCCATTAAAGCATCTTGTGCCTCATTTTTATCATGAAAATATCGCATACAAACTCCAAGCATTTTTGGAGCGTACTGTTCAAAAAGCAACTTCTGAAAACGTGGATTTTTACGCTTACATTCCCGTACTAATTTTCGTTCCGAGGTCATGAATTTGAAAGTAATTCGCCATCTAGACAAGCATTTCTTTTATATAGTTGCCTAATTGGATAAAATTTATAATATTCTTTTAATAACTCTATTTATTCAAGTTTTAATCAATTTGCAAAATTATGTTTTTTTATTACTTAAGTCAATAGCAGTTTTTACATTTATTATTATTATATTTAATGTCTATTATCATAAAATACAGTAACTAAGCTATTTCAAATCAAGCATCATAAATCAGAAACAGTAATTTTATTGAGAAAGGTCACATTACTTATTGTTTTAGACACTAAGTGTCTAATTTATAACAATTCTACATACCAAACTAACGCTTTGTTTACTAACTATTTAACACTATTTAACTGTTTGCAGAAAAACAGTTAAATAGTGATTATCAACATTATAACTATATTTACAACAAACAGTAGACAATTTATCAACGAGCTTGCAATTTATTATCTTTGTGCAGTAGACAGTAAATCACTACACTAATATTGCAAATAATATTAACATAGATAATATATGTGAAACGAACATGACAAATTTTAATTCTTATTTTGACCCGCAGGGGCATGATTAAAACATTGTTATGTGACTACATATCACCAAATTAATAAAATTAAATATATGAAAACTACCAGACGACAATTTATTAAGATTGCTGGTGCAGGTACCGCAGGTATGGCTGTAGCAGGGTCTGTTTTGGGGTCGGTTCAAAAAGTTGGCGAAAAAGCATTAAAGAAAGACATGCTTGATAGCGAGCTCACTCGAACTCCTACTTATTGTGAGGTATGTTTCTGGAAATGCGCTGCTTGGGTATACAAAGACAAAGAAGGCAATATAAAGAAACTTATTGGTAATGACGAAGACCAACATGCTAGAGGCAAACTTTGCCCTAGAGGTACTGGAGGGTTAGGCATGTACGAAGATGAAGATAGACTAAAAAAGCCTTTGATTCGTAGAACAGATGCTTCTGGAAATCAATATTACGAAGAAGCTGAATGGGATGTAGCCTTAGATCATATTGCTAAGAAAATGACGGGCATTAAAAAGGACTATGGAAAAGAAAACATGGCACTTTTTGTTCATGGTGCTCCTGCAAAACATTTCGAATATTTATTTAAAGCTTTTGGTAACGAAAACCATGCAGAGCCTGCTTATGCACAATGTGCTGGACCGCGCGAGGCCGGTTTCTTTGCTACATTTGGTTCAGGTGTGGGTTCTCCTGAGCCTGCCGATATGCAAAACTCTAAATGTATTGTCTTTATTGGCAATCATATAGGAGAGAATATGCATAACTCTTTTGTACAAGAAGTTTCAACAGCTATTGATAATGAAGCAAAAATAATTGTTGTTGACCCACGTTTATCTACTGTAGCATCTAAAGCTACTCATTGGCTAGCAATAAAGCCTGGTACTGACCTCGCTTTATTATTAGCGTGGATGCATGTACTTATATATGATAATATTTATGATAAAGAATATATAGATAAATACGCTTTTGGTTTTGAAGAATTAAAAGCACATGTTGCAAATTATACTCCTGAATGGGCAGCTGGTATTACAACCATCAACCCTGAGTTAATTCGTGAATCTGCTCACACAATGGCTGCTGCATCACCTGCTTCGGTAATTCACCCTGGTCGTCATACGACTTGGTATGGTGATGATACACAAAGAGAAAGAGCAATGGCTATGATCAATGCCCTTCTTGGTGCATATGGTCGTAGAGGTGGAATGTATATGGGAGTTAAACAAAAACTTCCTAAATACCCAGTACCAGCATTTCCTCATCCACATTGGAGCTGGCAAGATATTACTAAGCCTAAATTTAAGAATGCTGCTGTTGGTCTTACTAATGTATTAATAGAAGCTAGTCTTCCAGAGTTTGACAAGAAACATCAAATAAAAGGTTGGTTTATAGCTGGTACAAGTGTAATAAACACTATTCCTGACAGAAAAGCTATGTTTAGAGCTATAGACAATCAAGACCTTATAGTAGTAGTAGATACTATGCCTATGGAAATGACAGGATATGCCGATGTGGTACTTCCTGAATCTACATACTTGGAGCGACATGATTTTAGTAGAGCTGGAAAAAACAGAATTCCACAAATAGCTTTCAGAATGCCAGCAGTTAAAGCAAAATATGACTCTAAACCTGCATGGTGGATGGCAAAAGAACTTGGTCATAGACTTGGACTAGAGAAATACTATCCATGGAAAGACTTGGAAGAAGTGCTGGACTGGCAGTTTAAGCAAGTTGGTACTTCATTAGAAGAAATGAAGAAAATTGGTGTAAAAACATTTACAGCTTCAGAACCAATTTACTTGTTAGATAACGAAGAGTATGAGTTTAATACAAATACTGGAAAAATTGAGCTTTACTCTACAGATTTTGCAGAGAAAGGATATGACGCTATGCCAAAATACACACGTCATGAATCACCAGGACCAGGTTTCTACCATTTAGTTTATGGTAGGGCTCCTACTCATACATTTGGAAGAACACAAAATAACCCATATTTACACGATTTATACGAGACTAACAGTATTTGGATAAACCCACGTACTGCAAAATTATGGGGAATTGAGAATAACTCTGACATATGGTTGAAAAACCAAGATGGAGTTATTAGTGAATTCTCGGCTAAAGCAAGAGTTACTGAGCGTATTAGACCAGACTCTATATATATGGTACATGGTTTTGGACATACAAGCAAAAAGCTTTCAAGAGCAAAGGGACGTGGTATTAATGACATTCCTTTAATTACAAATATTAAGATAGACCCTATTATGGGTGGTACTGGTATGCGTAATAACTTTGTTACATTCATACTAGAGGAACCAAGTAGAGAAGAAATACTAGCTGCAGCAGACTATAAAACTGCTAAGGAAAAAGAGGAAGAAGCTAAGAATCTGAAGAAAAAGGAATCGAAGGCTAATACCGAAAAACAAAACGATAGTATAAAAGTTACACATACTAAAGAGGAGGCTAAATCATGAGGTATGCCATGGCAATGGATACGCGAAAATGCGTCGGATGTTCCGATTGTGTAGTAGCGTGCCAAACAGAAAACAATGTCCCGCTGGGATATTGTAGAGATTGGATAGTAGAGGCTGTAAAGGGCACATATCCCGACACCGTTCAAATGCACTTCAAATCAGAACGTTGCATGCATTGCGAAAACACACCATGTGTTAGAACATGCCCTACTGGTGCAAGTCACGTAATTGATGGTGGAATAGTTAAAGTTACACATGACGAGTGTATAGGCTGCGGAGCATGTATTGAATCGTGTCCTTATGATGCGCGTTATGTTCATCCCGAAGGTTATGTTGACAAATGTACTTTTTGTGATCACCGTCTTGAGCAAGGACTTAATACTGCATGTGTTGATGTATGCCCTACAAGCTGCTTAATATTTGGCGATTTGGATGACCCTAAGAGCGATGTATCCAAAATATTACAGGAAAAAGATTGGTACGTTCTAGCTCCAGAAGCAGGAACAAATCCTCAGTTATATTTTTTAAAGTAAAAACATAAAATCACTATGGAAGAAATAATAAATGTAAGCGGAAGAGCTGTCCCTCACATATACCCTCATTTAGAGATTTGGGGAACTCCAATTGCACTATATCTGTTTTTTGGAGGCTTGGCAGCAGGATTGCTATTTTTCTCTAGCTTCTTTTACTTAAAAGGAAAGGCAGATACTATGCCTATGACTGTAAAAGTTGCACCAATAATTGCTCCTATTATTATTATTTTAGGGTTAATGCTATTATTATATGATTTACATCACGTATTGTATTTCTGGCAATTATTCTTACACTTTAGAATTGAATCGCCAATGTCGTGGGGAGCTTGGACATTATCAATAATAATGATTCCTGCTATACTATGGCCATTGAGCTATCTCGATGATATTATTGAATATTTAAAAGAAAACAAACCTAAATGCAAAATGATAGGTTTATTTTCTTGGGCAAATAACCTAATTAAAAACTTACCTTTAATTCCTAAAGTTCTTGACATCTTTACTAAAAATCGCGCTGCGGTTGCATATGTAACTATTGGGCTGTCTATTGCATTAGGTGTTTATACAGGCATACTACTTTCGGCATTTAATGCGCGTCCATTATGGAATACAGCAATCTTAGGTCCCCTATTCTTAACATCAGGGGTTTCTACGGCGGCAGCATTACTTATGTGGATGAGTAATGATCATAAAGAACGAACTCTTTATAGTAAGATTGACCTTATCTTAATTGCTATAGAATTATTCTTTATTGTTCATATGTTTATGGGATTCTTATCCAGTGGAATTGCTCAAGTAGAAGCTGCTCAACTATTATTAGGAGGACCATACACTGTATTCTTTTGGGTATTAGTTGTAGGCATGGGCTTAGTACTACCAGCAATATTAGAAATAATGGAGCTAAGAGGATATCATATCCCAATAGCAATACCAGCCTTTCTTATATTAATGGGAGGTTTGCTTTTTAGATTTATAATGGTATATGCTGGTCAAGCATCAGGATTCCATATTCTTTAACCTTAAATTTATTTATAATGGAAGATAGAAGTAAAAAATACATGAACTCATACCTAGCAGGAATATTCATAGGACTATTTATGGTATTAGCATATTATTTCTCGGGAGAAGGACTTGGAGCAAGTGGTGCTCTTAAGTCGGTGGTGGTAGCATCTGTAGATGCTGTAAACCATGACTACGCAAGTAATGCTAGCTTTTTTAAAGCAAGAGTTGGAGGAGAACATTCTCCTGCCAAAACATGGTTAGTATTTGAAGTACTAGGCGTAATTGCTGGTGCAATTATTTCAGCAGCATTTGCTGGTAGATTAAAAATAGAAATTGGCAAACCAACGCATATTACTAATAAAAAGCGGCTAATAGCAGCCTTAATTGGGGGAGCTCTTTTTGGCATAGGCTCACAATTAGGACGCGGATGTACCTCTGGCATGGTAATGTCTGGCATGGGTGTTTTATCATTAAGTGGCTTTATTGGCCTTATTGGTATATTTGGCGGCGGCTATATTATTGCATATTTCTTTAGAAAACTTTGGATATAAACTTTTTAAAAAATTAATAAACTATGGGACCATTATTTCCTCAAGAGCTAATTAGCGAAGAAATTAATATTTTAATTGGTTTTTTCATCGGCATTGGCTTTGGCTTCTTTCTTGAAGCTGCCGGCTTTACAAATACTAAAAAACTTGCTGGCGTTTTTTATGGCTACGACTTTGTCGTACTAAAAGTATTCTTCTCAGCAGCAATTACTGCTGCTATTCTACTATTCTTTCTAAATCATTTTGGCATAATGGATATTAGTCTTACTTTTTATCCAAAAACCTTTTGGATACCAACACTAATAGGCGGATTTATTATGGCTTTTGGATTTATTATTGGTGGCTTTTGCCCTGGTACAAGTATTTGTGCGGCCGTTACTGGCAAAATAGATGCTATGGTATTTGTTTTAGGCGCCATTATAGGTATCTTTGCTTATGCATTCTCATTTGACGCTTTATGGAAAGACTTAAGAAATAGCGGAGCAATGGGAAACGTAAATATTGCAGAATGGATGGGTATTAGTGATGGTTTATTCATTCTATTACTTACTGTAGTTGCTGCAGTTGCATTTTTTGCTGTAACCATAATTCAAAAGAAGGTTACTGCTAATCGTGATTATGAACTTTAAAAATCAAATTTAATGAACAAATCAAGTATATTATTGGTTGTATTACTTGTTATTGGAGCTTTTGGAACATTTATTATAGATACTACCCAGAGAGAGCCTTTTGACAAAGTACAGCCTTGTGACTTAATAGATATTATAGCACAAACAAACAAATTCGTAACTACTGATGAGCTTGCTCGCAAAATAATGTCTGACGATCCTACACTAACAATTATAGACTTAAGATCTAAAACAGAATATGACAAATACAGCCTATCTGGAGCGATAAATATTCCATTAGAAAACCTCAGTGAAGAAAAATATGAGGATGTCTTAAATCAAGATGTTAGAACAGTTATTTTCTATTCTAATAGTTCTGATTTAGCAGTAAAAGCTTGGATGCTAACTAGCAGGCTCACTTATAAAAACATCTTTATACTTCAAGGTGGCCTTAATAGATGGGTAGAAACTATCTTGAAACCAAAACCACCTAAAGAAACAGCATTAAGAACAGAATTCGAAATGTATAGTTTTAGAAGAGCTGCTAGCTCGTACTTTGGCGGAGGTTCAACAGTAGGAGAAACAACTATAAAAAAGAAGGTAGCTTTACCAATAAAACGTAAGAAAAAATCAGCAGCTGGTGGAGGTTGTGATTAAAAAATATATACTATGAAAAAATATTTTATTATACTTATTATCAGTATCGTTGCCTTTACGTCTTGCACTAAAGAACAACGAAGATTTAAACTTACAGTAGAAGAAGCTTCTAAACAAGCTAGTGAGCAGGCATATGTAATATCGCCACAGTTGCTTGCCGACATACTATATTCTGGTAGCGAATTATCTTCATATAAGTTTATCGACCTTAGAAATCCATCTAAATTTGAAAATGGACATATAGAAGGTGCCATAAATATTCCTTTTAGAACAATGAATAAAAACAATAATTGTAAAACATTCATTTCTCAGGATAGGGTAAATATTATTTATGGTGAATCTACAGAACAGGCAATATTTGCAGGATTTTTTCTTCAACAACTAGGGATTAAAAACTACTTCATAATTTTGGGAAATTATGATTTTATTAAGAACAATATTATTGAACATTATAATATTTATTCAGCACAATATAATCCAGAGATAGCACAGTATGATTATGCAAAAATTGTTTCTGAAACTTCTGGTGCAAGAAATTATTCGGCAAAGTCGAAGAAACCATCTTCAGCAGTAACATTTAAACGCAAAAAGAAAGCAGCAGCCGGTGGTGGATGCGATTAATTATTTAATATTATGAAACGAACAAGACAATTTTTAATCTTAATTTGACCCACAGGGGCATGATTAAAATATTGTTTCCGATAGCTATCGGGGTCACCTAATTAACAAAATTAAACATATGAAAAGATTAAATAAACATATAGCATTAGTACTACTTATATCAGTATTAGCTGTTACTTCTTGTACTAACCAAACTTTCGACAGTAAACCTGCAAGTATAGATATTCCACCCATAACAAATCAGTCGGAGGCTCTTTTAAACTTATTTACTAAGAGTGGGGATTATATTAATGGTGTAGAATCTCCATACCTTATAAGTGCTGAAGAGCTTAATGATAACAAAGAGAATTACCTTCTTATAGATACTCGCTATCATGAAGAATATGCAGAAGGGCATATTGATGGAGCACTTAATGTTGACCGTGAGATGCTAATAGACTTCCTAAAATCGATAAACATTTACCAATATCATAAGGTAATAATTATTGACAATACAGGTCAGGCTTCTACATATATTACTAGTATGTTAAGAGCGATTGGGTATGGATCCACTTATGCATTAAAATACGGCATGACTTCTTGGAACGAAAAAATAGTAAATCAGTGGAGTAAAAACATTGGAGACAAGTATTCTAAATATTTAACATCAGAGCCTACTAAGAAAAACAAAAAAGGAGCCTACCCTACTATTAACACCAAAGGTAAAACTATATCTGAAATACTAGAAATTAGAGCAGAAAAAGAAATAAAATTTAATTTTGCTATTACTATTGATAAACTAGTTGAAAATATAGATGATTACTATGTTGTTAATTATATATCCGAGAGTAGATATAACCTAAAACATTTAAAGGGGTCTGTATGGTATCAGCCAAAAAAGAGCATGAATATTAATAAAGATTTATCCACACTTCCTATAGATAAAAAAATTGTTATTTATTGTTATATCGGACATCAAGGCTCTGCTTTGGTAGCCTATTTAAGACTATTAGGCTATGATGCTTATAGTTTAAGATATGGTACAAATAGCTTTATGTACAATTTTTCTGTAAAGAATAAGTGGCCACTATTTAACACTAACGATATGGTAAATAATTTCGAATTAGTTACTGGTAGTGTACCTAGTAAGGAAGTTAAAGCTAAGGCGAATAAAATTATTAATCCTGACTTAAACTTTAAACGTCATGATGTTATTCTTCCAGATCCAAGTGAAGTTTGTGACTAATAATTATTAAAAATACAATTTAAAAGAAGGACTATGTTCCTTCTTTTTTTTTGCAAAATAGTAGCCTCTAAATAATTGATAAAACGTTATTTAGATAACAAATGATAATTAAATAATATAGCAATTTTACCATATATCACTTTATTTAAGTAACTTACAAAGCCCATAGTTTATTTCAATAAATACTCCATTTTTATTTTGAACAATTATTAAATCTTAACCTAACTTATATTACTTTTCTAATTGCACCATCTTTACCTCTAAGAATAATTATAGCTCTTTTATACATTTACCTTTGTAGTATTAGTAACCTAAACAATAAAAAAACTAGATCGAATAATTAAATAATTCCCTCTATTTTTTTTTAGATAACATAATAATTGCAAAATACTTAGATATATGAAGAAGTTTATACAAGTACTCTTGGTTATTGTAATTCCGGAGATAATTATTTTCTCCCTAATTGCAACATATAACCCAGATATAGTACCAATGCCTTTTGATAATTCTAAAATACAAAGAGTGCAGCGCGATTCCTTTCCTGCTGATCACTCTACATTTGAAGAATTACAAAAAGATTTTAAAACTGGTCAAGAAGTGACTGCAGCATGCCTTGAATGCCATACCGAAAGAGGTAAAGAGTTTATGAAGAGTGAACATTGGAAATGGGTAAAGAAAGACACTTCAGTAGCTGGTAAAATAATAGAGTTAGGAAAAGAAAACGTTCCAAATAATTTTTGTATTGGAGTAAGTTCAAATGAAAAGCTATGTTCCAAATGCCATGCAGGATATGGATATGGAGGGAAAAACTTTGATTTTACAGATCAAAATAATATTGACTGCCTTGCCTGTCATGATAATACGGGAACATATAAAAAGGGAAAAGGTGGCGATCCTGCCCCAAGTGTAAATCTAGCACAAGTTGCACAGCATATTGGTTTTCCTAATAAGGAGAATTGTGGTAGTTGCCATTATAAAGGCGGTGGCGGTAATAATGTAAAACATGGAGATTTAGAATCAGCTCTAAATAGCTGCTCTAGAGAAGTAGATGTACATATGAATGACAAAGCTAATTTGGAATGTACAGAATGTCATATAACACATAATCACAAAATTTCTGGTAATGTGTATACAGTTTCTACTTCAAATGAAAATAGATCAACATGTACACAATGCCATACAAATACGCCTCACAAAAGTAAGACTCTTAATAACCACTTTAACCAAATTGCATGTCAAACTTGCCATATACCAACATATGCAAAGGTAAATACTACAAAAGTATTTTGGGATTGGTCCACTGCTGGAAAGATGAGAGATGGCCAACCATATCATGAGGAAAAGGAAATATCGGAAGATTCTATATGGGAATATGGTAGCAAGCACGGAACAGGAATTTTAGCTAAAAACTTAGAGCCTGATTATGTTTGGTTTAATGGAAATTCAGATATTCATATGTTCGACGATAGAATAACTGAGACTCCTCTAGTCTTAAATAAATTGCTAGGCTCATATGATGATAATATAAACCCTCAAAATCCTGAGCACCCTTCAAAAATTTACCCAGTAAAAATAATGAGAGGAAAGCAAATATATGATTACAACTATAAAACCTTGATTCAACCACATACATTTGGTCCAAAAGGAAGTGGAGCTTATTGGAGTGATTTTGATTGGCATACATCTGCTAAAACTGGCATGGAAAAACTTGGCAAGCCATATAGTGGAAAATATGATTTTGTTGCAACGGAAAGCTATTGGTTATTAAACCATATGGTATCACCTAAAGAAGAATCTCTTACTTGTGAAAGTTGCCATAGTCGTAATAGCAGACTGACCAAATTAGAAGGTTTTTACCTTCCGGGAAGAGACAAAAATAATTATATAGAAACCGGTGGAATATTATTTATAATAATTACGGTATTAGGCGTAATAGCACATTCTACACTTAGAGTTTTATCTAAGAAAAAACACATTTAAAAATAGATCAATATGAAAAAAGTATATATATATCGAAGGTTTGAGAGATTTTGGCATTGGACCCAGACACTTATCATTCTAGCACTTGCCCTAACAGGCTTTGAGATTCATGGTTCATTTAGCTTAATGGGTTTTGAAAAAGCTGTAATGATACATGATAATGCCGCCTATACATATATGGGCCTATTACTATTAATTTTCTTCTGGCTCTTTATCACTGGAGAATGGAGAATGTATATGCCAACTAAGAAAAAGATTTTTGAGCAAGTAAAATATTATATTCATGGAATCTTTAATGATGAGGAGCATCCTACTCATAAAACAATGTTTAATAAATTCAATCCATTACAAAGGGCAACATACTTTGGTCTAGAATTTATTATTATACCCATAATGGTTATATCAGGCTTACTTTATATATTCTTTGCAGAATCGCTACAATATCACAATGGATATGCTTTGGAACCTGTTGCTTATATACACGTTGGAGGAGCCTTTGTACTTGTTGGTTTTATAATTGCTCATGTATATCTTACAACTACAGGCTATAAACCATTATCAGCAATAAAAGCAATGGTTACTGGCTGGGAAGAGATGTCGGATGAAGAGGCAGAAGTAGCTGTAAGAGCAAATATTCATATGCTAATGCGTTTTTCGCAACGCAAGATTATGAATGCTGATGGAGAGGAAGACAATACTCTATTTGATGAGTCATTAAGCCAAGAAATTGACCAAACAAATGCAATGATGATTGATTTCCAAAAAAAGCTTAAAGAATCTAATGTGGGATATTTTAAGATTGATTTAAATGGAAACTATATTGAAGTGAATGATGTATGGTTAAGATTATACTCTACCACTAATGTAGGAAATCCTGTAGGAAAACATATTAGTTTAAATAGAACTGATGAAGACAAAAAAGCCGTAGAAAAAATCTATGATAAAATAATGAAAGGCAATACCGTAACTGGCAGCATGGTAGGTCGCTACAATACTGATGGAACTGTAAGTTACCACACCATTTCAGCTAGTCCTTTTTATAAAAATAATAAGGTAGCTGGCCTTGAAGGTTATATTATTGACAAAGCTAATTAATTGCTTTCAAATAACTTTTTTTCTTAGGTTTAGCACCAATAATTAATATAAAGCAGTTTTTAGATATAAGTATCTAAAAGCTGCTTTTTTTAATCCAATTTATAATTGCTAGAATAAGACACGTAGTCAACTCAATTGAAAATACAAATACTATATACGCCTAATACTGTTGGTATTACACAATTAAATTTATTATCCCGAATTAATAACTAACATTCCTCATAAAAAAATACATATAAAGTCTAAACACTAAATAACAAGTGTCATTTACTGTTTGCTAAATAACAATATTATGCTATTATCTTTGCTGTGAAACTTATAACAACCAATTTATGAAACGAATATTATACATTTTTTCTATCTTAGTTATTCCGCAATTTATTGTATATATGATTATTACACGAACTGATAATCAATGCATAGTAGATACTGAATTACCGGCAGAAATAGAGGTAGTAAACTACACAAAAAAAGCTGACCAGAAGAATATTCTCGTAGCTGACCACTCAAAATTTGAGATTTTACAACAAGAGTTTGAAAGACCTCAGGATGTAACTCTAGCTTGCTTGAGTTGCCATACCGAAAGGCATCATGAGCTTATGGCCAATAACCATTGGACATGGGATAGAACAGAAAAACTTGCAGGAAGAGACTCTGTAGTAACTTTAGGAAAGAGAAACATGATCAATAATTTCTGTATTGGAATTAATGGTAGCGAAAAAACTTGTGTTCGATGCCATATTGGTTATGGATGGGAAGACAAGAGCTTTGATTTTTCAAAGAAAGAAAATATTGATTGTTTGGTATGCCACGATCAAAGTGGAATGTACATAAAAGCAAAAGGGGCCGCTGGTTACCCTGTTGAGGGATTAAATTTAAATATTATTTCTCAAAGTGTAGGGTCTCCAAAAAGAGAAAACTGCGGTATTTGTCACTATTGGGGTGGCGGCGGAAATAACGTAAAGCACGGTGACCTTGATAAAGCAATGAATTCTTGCTCAAAAGATGTAGATATACATATGGCTATTGATGGTGAAGATATGAGCTGTGTAGCATGTCATACTACAGAAAACCATGTAATAAAGGGTAAAGCTTATGCTTTCTCATCAGAAAATAAAAACAGAGCAACTTGTACACATTGTCATACTGATGCTCCTCATAATGATAAAATACTGAACCAGCATGGCGATAGAATAGCATGTCAAACATGTCATATTCCTGAATACGCAAAAGCGAACTCAACAAAAATGGTTTGGGACTGGAGTACTGCTGGCAGATTAAATGAAGATGGAAGTCAGATACACGAAGCTGATGCCGATGGTAATCACAACTACTTAAGTATAAAGGGTACTTTCGTATATGATGACCATGTAAAACCTGATTATATTTGGTTCAATGGAACTGCAGACCATGTATTATTAACTGATAGTATAACTGAAATCCCAGTACAAATAAATACCCTAATGGGATCATATAATGATAAAGGAGATAATTGTGAATCTACCACATGCTCTAAAATATGGCCTGTAAAGATTCACCGAGGGAAACAACCTTGGGATCCTATACTGAAAAGAATAGTACAACCTAAACTATGGTCACCAAATAAAGGCGATAGCGCTTATTGGGTAGATTTTGATTGGAATAATTCAATAGTAGCAGGTATGAGGTATTCAGATTTACCGTATAGTGGAGAATATGATTTTGTAGAAACAGAGATGTATTGGCCACTTAACCATCAGGTTGCCTCTGCTGACAAATCACTACAATGTGTAGATTGTCATACAACGGATAACGATGGTCGATTAGCTAAATTAGAAGGATTTTATCTACCAGGTAGAGATCATTATGATTTTATTGAATATATAGGAATATTACTAGTACTTCTTGCAGTTGCAGGAGTTGTAATACATGGTGGAATAAGAATAGTCCTAAGAAAAAACTGTTTACACGATAAGAAATAAATATAAATTTAATTGAAAATTAATATAATTAACAACTCAATTAATAAAAAAACAAGAATATGAAAGTATATATATATAAAGGTTTTGAAAGGTTCTGGCATTGGACTCAAGTCACCCTAATAGTAATGTTAGCATTAACAGGTTTCGAAATCCACGGATTTTATGAATTATTTGGCTATAGAGAAGCAGTAATGATTCACGATAGAACAGCATGGGCTTTTCTAGCACTAATAGTATTTGCAATATTTTGGCACTTCACAACTGGTGAGTGGAAACAATATATTCCAACACTTAATTTAGTAAAAGAACAAATTGGCTATTATGTAACAGGAATTTTTACTGGCGCAGAGCACCCTACTAACAAGCTTGTTTATAATAAATTCAACCCACTTCAAAGGTTAATATACCTAGGCTTAAAAATGTTGGTAATACCTGTTATGGTAATATCTGGTTTTGCTTATATGTATCTAAACTACCCTAATGATACTTTTGTATTAGGAAACCTAGGACCAGTAGCTGCAATACATACAATGGGAGCATTCTTCTTAATTGTATTTATTATTGCTCACGTATACTTAACTACAACAGGTCACAAACCATTATCAAGTATTCAAGCTATGATAACAGGATGGGAAGAAATGAGTGAATTAGAGGCAAAGGAGATGGTTAAAAGTGAAATGGAATACAGTCTAAAGGTTGCAAAACATCATCTAATAACAGATAAAGATAGAAGTGCATTTTTAGATGAAGCATTACAAGAAACAGAAGAAAAACTTGGTGTAAAAAATAGATTACATGATGTTTTATCAGGTAGTGGAGCAGGATACTTTAGACTTGATACGAATGGAGATTATATTGAAGTAAACAAAGCTTGGGCTAATTTATATAAATACGAAACCGTAGAAGAGATTATTGGAAAGAATTTCAGCTTATCTCGTTCCGAAAAATCATTTGCACAACTAAAGGGTAATTTTGATCAAGTACTAAGTGGAGAAACCATTGAACACGGTTTAGTAATTCGCAAATGTCAGGATGGAAGTATTGGATATCACACATTAACTATGACACCATTTATGAAAGATAATAAGATTATAGGTGTACAAGGTGTAATAATTAATATTGATAGAGATAACGCATCAAAATTGCAGTGGGACAACGAATAAAATAATAACGATAATATAAACAAATAAATATAGATAATATGAAATACAATTTAATTAAGATAGCATTACTATTCAGCATGATTTACCTAGTATCATGCAGTAATAATGACGTAAAAAACTACAGCAGTATTGATGAATGGGTAGAAGCCGTAGAGCCAACCGTAGAATTTATTGAAGTAGAGGATTTACACAATATTCTAGATACTGCAGATATACTTGTAATTGACGTTAGAGAAGGTTATGAGTATAATCCAGGCTATATTCCTGTGGCAGTAAATATACCTAGAGGTGTTATTGAATTTAAGATGGGTAATGATATCTTTTGGGAAAACCAAATGTTATACCCTCCAGAAAAAGATGGAGCTATAGTATTGGTATGTAAAAAAGGCAAAAGAAGCTTAATGACAATAGAAGCCTTAAATAAACTAGGATATACCAATGTAAAGTATTTAAAAGGTGGTTTTAAAGCTTGGGAGATTAAATACCCATTAGAGCAAGAGAAAAACCTTGAGCAAGTGCATGATACTGGTGCTGAAGTAGGTGGTTGTTAATACCAATATCTAGCAACATTAAAAGCCTCTAAATCTTATCGATTTAGAGGCTTTTGTATTTTCAAAATTAACATTATAGCAATATAACACTAAACACTGTTGTTTTTTTAGACGATGATTAATACCAAATTAACACCAAAACACGCCATATAAATTGTTTCTATTTCCCTATTATTGCGTTAAAAATTATTTCCATAGCTACGGCTATTCAAATAATTTTAGTCTTCTAATAGGAAAATATATTCCAATTTATTTATATCGTATTTTGATATCAAATTGGTATAATACTATTTTGCTATGTACTTAGACGATTTTGTATGATTTATTTCAGCTTTGCTTAAATCTTTTTTATCGTAATAAATCTTCGTAACCTACGTCTAAAAAATATCTAATTCACTAGAATACAATCAGATAATTTGTGGATTCTCATTGTAAACGTTAATTTATCTCTAAGTCTAAGAAAACTTTGATCTATAGCTATTTAATATACCGAACCTAAGCAACGTAACAGATTATTTTTTTTATATGCTGATAACATTTATATTAATTATTTGTAATTCTTTTAGAATATAATGAAGCTACACCCTACTATAGCTTGATAATTTTTTGACTAAAAGAGCTATTTACAGCCCTTATAATATACATTCCTTTTGTTAGTTCAGAAATATCTACAGTACTAATATCTGCACCAACTTTTAAACGCTTTATTATTCGTCCATCAATTGAATATATTTGAAATTCAGTACATATTACTCCTTCTTGTGCTATCGTAATTGCATTCTTTACTGGGTTAGGTGATATACTAATAATAGATTCTGTTTTTTGTTCTTCAATACCTACTGTGCTTGGTATTACTGTCAAATAATAACGATAGGTATTGATGGCATTGTATGGGCATGCATCATCCTGCACGGTGACACTGAAACAATATGGTTGGTCTCTGACACCTGATGCTTGAGGGGCCCAAGATATAATTCCATAAACGGAATCAGTATTATTATTGTATATTTGAAAAGAGGCATTTTGAATTCCTTGATTCCAACTTAGTTCACAATTATTACCAAATCCACTAACTAAAGAATCCATAACATTGATTCTAAAATAAGATTGAGAATCTGCTTCAATACTTTTACTCAATGCATTACTCAATGTATCAAAACTGCAGCTGAGGCAAGTATCCATTCCCGATAGTATGGGAACAAAGTTATTTGCAGTATAAACAATCAAATCCATTGATCGTGTTATACTACCAATTAATTCGTACTGACCATTTATTTCTCTGTACTCCTTTACAATAATACCATAGGCTGAACTGATATTATTGTTAGATTTAAGCTTCATATCACCATTTTGTGCATCAATCATACAATAGCCATCTAAGAATTGTGTAGGGCTATAAGGAGAAACGTATATGTGAGGAGATGCACCTAAAAAAGTCGCAGTGAATGAATATACCAAACTATCACCATCCTGTTCTATTACACTATTTTGGAACTGCTGATAATCTCCTTTTTGCATCACTGCTTTTGCATATTTATCAAATTTAGGAGAATTGTTGGATGAAACAATTTGATTGTTCAAAGTAGCCTTTACAGTATATCCCACATGTGAAATGAATATATCGTTATGATTACTAGCAGATGCACATGTATATAAGAATACCCAATCAGAACTTGGAGGTAAGGTAATAATAGGTGTTTCGTATAGGTATGCCGAAACGCCATATGCATTTCCACCATTACAAGTAGTAGGCATAGAATTACAACTATATGTAACTTCGTTTACATTATTTGAAGTTTTGACTGCTTTTGCTGTATAATTGTAGTTAGGATTTGTTGCACTTGAACAAACAATTAAAATGGTATCAGGAGCTGGTGCTCCTTGACAATTATGATAAAAAACTACTGATAGTTTATATCCATTCCCAGAAATATGATTATAGTTTATTTCAGCTCCACTAAAAAATTGAGAAAATGAGGAATTTGTACTAAATAAAAATAATAAGATTATTGTACGAGCAATTATTTTAGAAATCATAATTGATTATGTTAGTTAATTTAACACCTAGTATTAATAGGTTTTAATAGAAAATCAAATATACGATAATTTCAATCATAATTTACATAATACTCGGGGGACTCTTAAGTATTTAGAGTGGACTTTATTTCAATAAAAAAGCCCCTAAAAATTAATTTAGAGGCTTAGAACATCTTTATACAAACAATTATAAAGCAGTTATTTGTTTTGTAAGCTTGGATTTCAAGTTCGAAGCCTTCTTTTTATGAATAATTCCACGCTTAGCATTTTTATCAATTAAGGAAACTAAGCTAGGGATAGTTTTCTCCGCAACTTTCTTATCCAATAATTCACGAAACTTACGAATAGCATTTCTCATACTTCGAGCATAATACCTATTATGAATTCTTTTCTTCTCGCTTGTTTTAATTCTCTTTATTGAAGACTTATGATTAGCCATTATAATATATTTTGTTTTGTTTATATTTTAAGTAGTCCGTAGGGGAATCGAACCCCTGTTACCAGGATGAAAACCTGGCGTCCTAACCCCTAGACGAACGGACCATTTTTTTTTGGAACCATATTGTAACATAGCTCCTTTCGGTAAAAATTATACACTAAAAAAGCCTCTAAAAATCAATCTAGAGGCTTAAAATATCTTTATACAAAAACTATAGAGTAGCTATTTGTTTTGTAAGCTTAGATTTCAAGTTTGAAGCTTTTTTTCTATGAATAATACCACGCTTTGCATTCTTATCAATTAGTGATACTAGAGAAGGAAGGTTCTTTTCTGCCTCTACCTTATCAGTTAGTACACGAAAATTACGAATTGCACTTCTCATGCTTCGAGCATAATATCTATTATGAACTCTTTTCTTTTCGCTTGTTTTAATTCTCTTTATTGAAGACTTATGATTAGCCATATCTAAATATTTTAATAATAAAAAAAGTAGTCCGTAGGGGAATCGAACCCCTGTTACCAGGATGAAAACCTGGCGTCCTAACCCCTAGACGAACGGACCATTTTCGAGAAGCATTTTACCCCTCTAATTTGGACTGCAAAGATAAACTTTATTTTTACACAGCCAAACAAAACAAATAAAATAATAAAATATTTTAGTTATAACTATCCATCTTAGCTTTGTACTTGAATCCCAACTGCTTACCTGTTTTTAGAGAAATGCTCGAAGTAATATTCTGCATCTCATCGACACTAACAACACTCACAGACCGATAAGGGGGCACTAATAAGTCGAGCTCAATTGAATATTTTAGCGCTGATTCTAGTAATAATTGTAAAGATTCATCATTTACCTTTTGAATGCCAAAATTATTAAATAGATACCCTAATTGCCTCTTTCCTTCCAATAAAAAATGCTTATCCTTGTTTATGAATAACCTACCAACCAAGTAGCCTACATCATTAATTCTATTATACTTAAATGAATCTGCCAAAAAATTGTAAATACTAATTACTCCACAATATGCACGCATAGGATCTTCTTTTAAATACGATTGCTGCATAACTGCATGCGACTTAGGAAATTCAAAGATATTTGTATGCATATAAAACAACAGTAAATCTCCAGCAACTTTAAATTCCACCTCGTACTTTCCTTTCTCTTTATACTCTACAGGTATATCTTTTCCTAATTCTTTGAGCTCATTTTTAACCTCTTTTGCCAATTTTTTCAGAGAACTCTTTATTTGCTCAAAAGTAGCATAAGTATTATCAAAGGAAGTGTATTTTATTACTGATTTTGTAGCTAGCAGTTTAATTATTTGTTTGCGCGACTCTATATTTTTATCCATAACTATTAGTTTTCATTAATCATCAAATATACAAATTATATAAGCTCATAAATTTTTGAATTATAAAAGCCTTTTTTCTAAATATTTTAACAATAAAACCTGAGTCCATGACAGGTTTTATAAGCGTCAAATTAGTAGTGACACTTAATAACTTGAGATTGTGTTTATTATAGAATACTGAAAAAAAATATTCTAAGCTGCTATCTTCCCGCATATTTAATATACGCTTGAAATTATCCGATTTAATACTAGGTGTAAATATTTTTTAGATGCTGATTATTTTGGTTTTATATATTTTATTTCAGTAAAGCCTGTCTGCTGACAAGGTAGGCTGAAATCCTTTTAATTATAATTAAACTTTGCAATATACGTCTAAAGGTTATTATTTTCCTTAGTACATGACAAAAAAATGAATAACTAATTTACTAGTTTTTTATATTTGGGCTAAAGCCCGTAGAATATTGCATTCATTAGGCAGGGCATTAATGCCCTGCCTAATGAGTTATGTCTTATATGGGCTTTAGCCCAAACACAGTGCTTTTTGTCATGTACTTAGATTATTGTCATTCAAAAAACTATGGCTTTAGCACTATCATTAAACTAATAATAATCCAACAATATAAAGTGCAAATTGCCTATATGTTTATCCCATTGCTAATATATAACTCTACATTATTATTTTAAGTTAAGCATATATTATTTTTTGCTACTTTTGGTAATTCGATTAAAAAACATAATCGATTTGTATTTGTATAAAAAAATAAGAAAAGCATATTTATAATTAGAATTAATTAATGAAATTTATTAAACCAATAATATATATATTAGTCGCATTTGTAGTAGTAACAGGCATTTATTTTGCTTATGATAAGTATACGCAAATAAGTAAGCAGCCCATTGATGCACTATATATTATACCGAATAACGCTGCAATAGCATTTGCAACATCAGACTATTCAGATTTAAGACAAGAACTTAATGCTGCATATAAAATATGGGACATTATTGAAATTGACGATAATATTTCTCTGCTTTTTTCTGAAATGGACTCCTTATGGAAAACTACAGATAAATATACAAATAGCAGCAAAAACAGGCAAACACCAAAAGTATACTACTCGATACACTATGATGGCAAAGATAATTTCACTAAGCTTTTAAGCTTTTCGTTTAAAACTATAATTCCAAACAACAATCTGGAAAATATTATAAAACAAATTGGAGAATACAGCTTTGTTGAATTTGAAGGTTATAATATTTATAAAATAAAATACTTAGGGCTTAATAATAATTATTTTTTGACTAATATTTATGGAAATATATGTATTAGCAAACAAGAATCATTAATCCGAAAAGTAATTACTGAAAAGAAAAATACCTCTGATATAAAACAACGAGAAACCAAGCGTCTTATTAAAATTGCTGATAAAGGTGCTTCTTCAAATATATATGTTAATCATACATACTTTTACAAACTTCTATCTAGTATAACAGAAAGCAAATATTCAAATACAATTAAACAATTAAAGGGTATTACACAGTTTTCTGTATTAGATGGACATGTAAATAGCAGCAATATTATATTTAATGGTTATAGTTACTCGGTAGATTCAATTCCTAGTAGACTAAGCACATACTCTAACTACAAAGCACCCAAGGTAAATATTTTTGAGCACATTCCTGCTAATACAAACTTTATTTATTACCAAGGAGCAGAGGGCTTTAATGATTTTATTAGTAAGCAAATTACCACTCCTTTTAATGTTCAAGACATCGCTACAATTAAGAAGTATGAGGCTGATGTAATGACTAATATCAGCAAGTTTTTTTACCCTTGGATGAAAAGCGAACTTGCACTTTGCTATATAAATAATAACACAGAAAAAAACACCCAGAGTATCGTACTAATGAACTCTTATGATTTAAAAGAAAGCAAACATAGTTTAGGAAAACTACAGAGCATTATGTGCAATTACAATAATATCATTTTAGAAACTGATACATACCGCACATATGTAATTAACGAAATTCCTCTCCCCTATTTATTGCCAAAGATATTTGGAAATACATTTAATTCCTTGATAAACTCTTTTTATATTATTACAAACGAATATGTGGTCTTTGCCAATTCAAAAGCAAGTATAAAAAGCTATATAAATAATATTCTTGTACAAAAGACTTTAGCAAAAAGGGAAGGTTTTGAAAAATTTAGAGAATCTATAAACAATGAAGCCAGTATAATGCTCTATGCAAATGCGCATTCTATTAATAGTTTCACAAATAAATATTGGAATAAAGAGTCGCTTAATTATTTTAAGAAATCCCAATTTGACCCTCAAAAGTTTGGTGATATCTGTTTACAGTTTATTGTTAATAATGATGGAGCTTTTACATCTATAAATATTAGCACAAATGATATTAAAGAAGAAACAGACAACACCTCTTGGCAGCTAGCACTTGATTTCAACATAAAAGCTGGTCCTTTTGTTATAAAGAACCATATCACTAATGAGAACAACATTCTTATTTTTGACGAAAGAAATACAATGTATAGAATTAATAATTCTGGCAAAATAGAATGGGCTATTCCGGTTCCTGAAACTCCTATTGGTAAACCAGAAATAGTTGATTATTTTAATAACGGCAAGTACCAATTTCTGTATAATTCAAATAACAATATCTATATGTACGATATTAATGGTAATTCTGTAGATAATTACCCAATAGAATTATCTTCGGAAGCAACTGCAGCATTAAGCCTTATCAATTACGATAACAGTATAAACTATCGGATATTAATTCCTCAAATTGATGGAGCTATCCATAATTATCAAATCGATGGCTCAGCAACTAAAGGCTGGCAAATGCCACAGTTGCCAACTTTGGTAATCACTCCCGTACAGCATTTCAATATCAACAATAAAGATTTTATACTTCTTTGCGATTCTATGGGGAATGTGGTTTTCTCTAATCGTAGAGGTATTGCTAGAATAGAAACTAAACTTGCTTTTACCAATAATATAAATACTAAGTTCTATACATACAATAATAATTTAATTACCACTGATATTGCAGGCCGCCTTATTAGTATTGATAATAATGGCAAAATAACTAAAACTCTTTTTAGGGATTTTAGCAAAAATCATCGTTTTTATCTATGTGATATTAATGGCGATAACAAAGAAGAGTTAATCTATTATGACAAAAACACAATGTATGCCTTTGATAATAACAGTAAGCTATTATGGACAAAAAAACTAGACTTTGACTTAATTGTTGAGCCTCTTGCTATTGGAAGACTATTAAAAGATAGCACTAGTATAATTATTTATAATGAAAACGATAATTACTTTGAATTTGGTAATGAGAATGGAACATTTACACCTCACGAAGAGTTTTTGGGAAGTAAGTACTATATATTATACAAAGCAAGCAAAAACACTGAAGCACATCTTATAAGTGTGAAAGAAAGAATTGTTAGTAATTATATGCTTAATTAAAACTACAGAACTAATGACTAAATATAGAACGTATTTTATTGTAACAATAATTAGTATATTCACGATACTATTGTTAGACTCTTGTTATAAGGAAAGATTAAAAATACATAAGTTCTCAGGAGGAGCCTGGAATCCAGAATTTGCTGTTCCTCTTTTCTATGGGAATCTTGATATGCATTATGCCATAGACAAAAGTAAGGATCTGTGGTTTGAGTATCCTGATGGCTTATTAAGTATTGTTTATAAAGGTGAACAGATAACTAAGGTTGGACACAATGTTATTGATATTCCCAATCAAGGCTACGACACTACTATGCAAATAATACTCCCTCCTACTCTACAAATAGGCGATAGTGTATCGTCTATGTTTTCTATAAACACTGAATTTTCAGCCCCATCAAACGAAAGATACGATAGTCTCCTTATTAAAAGTGGAAAATTAATCATAGAAATATCTGCAGATTTAAACCATGACAGCTATGTAGAAATCACTATCCCTGCTTTTACAAAATATGGCAATGCTATTGTAGAAAAAATTGAGTTACCATATTTAGGCAGCTCTCCTACAATTGTTACAAAAGAAATATCTCTTACTGATTATTGGTGTATTATTAATAGAAATGGAGACACTAACAATATAGTAACAGAGTACATTAAAGTATTAGTAAATAAAGGCAATAATCCCGATAATTCTCCTTATAATATAGATCTAAAACAATCGATAGAAGATATAGAATATAAACAACTATTTGGGTATTTTAGTCAATATACTGTAGATATTGATCTTAAGAAAATAGATATTAGTATGTTTAATCATAGAGCTATATTCGATGCTTCTTTAGAAGAAGTGATTTTAAATATGAAATTTGAAAATAGCTTTGGAATACCTGTTGATGTAACATTCACTGATCTATATGTAGAGAAAGATGGTGTAAGAAAAGATATTACTAGTACTTTACTTCCTACTATTTCTTTGAACTATCCCGATATAAATAATGTTGGAAATATTGATACTACAAATCTTACTTTTTATTCTGGCAATTCAAATATTGTAGATGTAATTAACTTTTTTCCAAAAAAATTCTTCTTTGCTGGTGTCAGTGTCGCAAATCCATTAGGAAATATTATTCCAAATTTTGTTGTAGACACTTCTAAGATAAGCATACAGACTGACATAGAGGTTCCTTTATATGGCAGGTATATAGTTTACTCATTATCAGATACTGCTGCTTTAGACCTCAAAAATGATTATAATTGGGATGAAATAGTTAGCATAGATATAAATTTTAATACTAAAAACTATTTCCCTTTAGAAGCTGCTATGCAGATATACTTAACAGATACAAATATGGTAATTATAGACTCCATATTTACAGGCTTAGCCCCTTTAGTAAAAGCTGCAATACCTGGATTGCCACCAGAGTACAGAGTAACTGTACCTGAGTTCCATACAGTAACAGCTCATCTTACAAATCAGAAAATAAGCACCCTAGAAAACGCTGCTCATATGATTGTAAAAGGATCATCTTCAACTTACGATCAAGGTAATAAAATCACAAAAATATATAGTGATTATGGCATTGAGTTTCAGGTATCTATGAAAGTTAATTATAAAACAGATTATTAACCTACAATATGAAAAAAAATAAAAATACATATCGATATATTGTGGTAATAATTAGTTTACTATTTATTTTACCTACAAATACTGTAGCACAGTACGACTTAGGCTTCTACAGCATGAGGGCTGTTCCACAAACTAATCAACTTAATCCGGCATTCATTCCTGATTATAAGTTTCACTTTGGATTACCAACTTTTTCTTCCACCTTAACAGGTTTTGGTACTAGCGGCCCACATTATAACCAAATGTTTATGGTAACACCTGGAGATTCATTGGGGATAAATAATAATGGCATATTAGATAATATTGGATCTAGTAACAATATAAATAATAAGAATATTAACCAATGGCTATACGGAGGAATGAAGTGGAATGATTTTTATTTTTCAATATCTATAGGAGATGTTACTGATGTAAATGCACAATACTCTGATAAATTAGTACAATTATTGTTGAAGGGGAATTCACAGTTCATTGGGGAAAAAGTAAGTTTAAACCCAATAGAACTAAAGGCTATTCATTATAGAGAATATGCTATGGGAGTAAGTTGGGATTTAAATAGTAACTTAAACATTGGTATAAAAGCTAAAGCCTTATTTGGAAAGGCCGTTATTAATACTGAGCAAATGAACTTTGAACTTCTTACTACAGAAGATTACTATAATTTGGAAGTAAAATCAAATTTCATAGTAAATACTTCAATACCAGAAATAGTTGGAGATTCTGCTACTGATTGGATGGATTATACATTTAGCGATGCTAATTTTGGATTAGGTTTCGATTTTGGAGCAACATATAATATTGATGATTTATGGAGCGTTTCTGCCTCAATTCTAGATGTAGGATATATAGACTTTGACAGATATCAAAAGACTTATACTTCTAATACAGAATTTACTTATAAAGGCATTGATGCAATTCCATTTATTGAATTAAACGATGATGAAAGAGAAACTAGAATAAATGAGATTAAAGATTCATTAATTGACCTTTTTGAAGTAGAAGAATCTAATCAAAACTTCAGGGTGCCTTTAACAGCAAAAATGTATCTTGGTGCTGATTATAACTTTAACAATAAAGTAACCCTTGGGGCTTTAGTTCGCTTAGAGTTTTTCAAGGGAATTGTTAGACCATCTTTTACAGCTTCATACTATCGAACTCTTGGCGAAAACTTTAGCATTTCAGCAAGCTATACAATGATTAATAGAAGTTATCTAAATTTTGGGCTAGGCTTAGTAGCTAATTTTGAGCCTTTTCAGTTCTATATAGCAACAGATAATATAATTGGAGTAGTAGCACCTGAGATGGTAAAGTATGCTAACATACATGTGGGTATAAACTTCGTATTTAAAAATGATATTATAAGATTACCAATGATAAACTTATAATAAAACCCCATCATTTATAATAATTTGTCTATCTGCTCTCTCAGCGAGTTTTTTATTATGAGTTACAATTACATAAGTTTGCCCAAACTCATCACGTAGTTTAAAAAACAAATCATGCAATTCTTGGGACCGTTGCTGATCAAGATTTCCTGATGGTTCATCAGCAAAAATAACTTTTGGTTTATTAATTAGAGCTCGTGCTATAGCAATCCGCTGCTGTTCTCCTCCAGACAACTCTGCTGGCTTATGCTCCTTTCTATCGCTTAAACCCATATAGTCAAGTAATAAAAGCGCTTCCTTTTCAGCTTCAGCCTTACTTTTTTTTGCAATAAAAGCTGGAATACATATATTCTCTAAAGCAGTAAATTCAGGCAACAGATGATGAAATTGAAAAACAAAACCTATATTTTTATTTCTGTATGCAGAAAGGGCCTTCTCACTTAGCTTACTAATATTTATATCATCAATAAAAATATCTCCAGATGTAGGATTATCTAGGCTTCCTAATATCTGTAGTAAGGTAGTTTTACCTGCACCTGACGCACCTGTAATACTCAGTATCTCTCCAGATGGTATTTCTAGATCAATCCCTTTAAGTACTTCAAGTTTTCCGTAGCTTTTCTTTATATTTTTTGCTTGTAACATAATGCGAAAATAAGACAAATAATGGATTTATTCTATAATATTATCAAAATAAAACTCTCTTAATGATCGATACATTGTTGGTAAGTATAGTTTCAATTTATTACTATTCACCCATTCTACTTCCTGTATATCCTCATTATGTTGTGGAATAAATAATCCTTCAAAATTACTTTCCATCCTATACCAATGAGTAATTTTCAATATCTCTGGTTCACCGGCAGAATAACGAAATATATGCCTACTAATTCCAAGATTTTTAACTATAGATAAATTTCCGACACCTGTTTCTTCACTAACTTCACGAATAGCACAGTTCTCAAAAGACTCACCATGCTCAATATGCCCTTTAGGAATATCCCAATGGTTATATCTATTTATCATAAGCAATTCACCTCTACCATTAAACACCCATCCACCAGCTGCAACTTTAATAATATATATATTTTCAAAAAAAGCAACCAATTCCTCAATATTATCGTGGATAATAATAATTGAATCATTACTGTGCATTGAGGCGAACTTATTTATAATATTTTTAACATCATCTACCTTTTTAATACAAATGGTAATAGCTCCCTCTATATGAGGAATATCATTGCTCGTAGTAAAAATAAAAAGACAATTATCGATAAAAACTTTATACATTTGCATATTAATTTACAAGCAAAAATACAGATTATTTTTTACTTCTATTAATCTTATTTTCAATTTATTACTTTGTTTACTATACAAAAACCTATCAAATATGAACACAGCAGAAAAGACAGCAGAATCATTATTAAAAATTCAAGCCGTAAAGTTAAATAAAAACAATCCATTTACTTGGGCTTCAGGATGGAAATCACCAATATATTGTGATAATAGAAAAACCCTTTCTTATCCAGATGTAAGAGCATTTATTAGAGATGAATTTGCAGCCATTATAGAAAAGTTATATCCAAATGTAGATGTAATTGCTGGTGTTGCAACTGGAGCTATTGCCAACGGAGCGCTCGTAGCTGAGAAGTTAAATAAACCATTTGTATATGTTCGTCCTGACAAGAAATCTCACGGCATGAAAAACCAAGTTGAGGGAGCTCTAACAGAAGGACAAACTGTAGTTGTTATAGAAGACTTAATTTCTACTGGAGGAAGCTCATTAAAAGCTGTAGATGCTCTTCGCGACTTTGGTTGTAAGGTAGAAGGTATGGTTGCAATATTCTCTTATGGGTTTGTAGTAGCTGAAGAGAATTTTCAATCAAAAGATGTTGATTTAACAATACTTACTGATTATAATACTATGATTAACCAAGCTAAGGAAGCAGGCTATGTGAGCAATGATGATGTAGAATCACTTAAAGAATGGCGCTTATCTCCTAGTACTTGGGGGAAATAATAATTAGGAATTGGTGATT
>JAGLDA010000082.1 GCA_023145955.1 Bacteroidales bacterium | reverse complement strand
GCAGTGCCACTTGGCATATCAAGTTTAGCGGCATGATGCACCTCATTAATTCTTACATTATAATCGTCATAGTTATTCATTAATTTGGCAAGTTCTTTATTTAGCTTAAAGAAAATATTAACACCTATACTGAAATTTGATGCCCACATAAATGCTAGATCTTTTGAAAGAATTATTTTCTTAATATCATCAATAGAATTATGCCATCCTGTAGTGCCTACAACTAATGGTAGTTTTAAATCAACGCAGTTTTCAATATTTGTAATAATACTATCAGGGGTGCTAAAGTCTATTGCGACATCAGCCTTTAGTAATCTGTCTCTTTTCTCTTGCCAATCAACAATATTATCAATGGTAGCAATTATTATATGCCCACGTTCCATGGCTAATTCTTCAATGGCTTTACCCATTTTCCCATAACCTAAAAGTGCAATATTCATAGTTTAAAAATTAAGTGAAACGCCAATTCCTGTTGCGTTAGTTTGATAAGTGCCTAATGTAGGCTCTATACTTGGTTTTATTCGGAAACTCAGGTCACTGCTCATATCGTAAGTCCAAAAATGCGCATCAACTACAGCATCTAATGCTTGTATGGCATATAAGGTTATTGTCATTATAATATAAAAATCACGATCTTTCCAGTAGATATTCTTCATTACCCTAATATTTTCGGTAGTATATTGTGGTAGCAAATCTTCATTCCCAGGGGTAAGTTCTATACGTGCAATATAAGCATCTCTATATTCAGTATAGCTTTTATGATTATCTACAATTAAATATGTTAGCCCAGCAAAGCCTGCATAGATAATAGGTATTTTCCAATATTTTTTATTGTAAGCTTGTCCTAAGCCCGGAAGGCCTAATGATAAAAAACCTGCTAACTTTGGTGAGTGACTGCTAGTATCTTTTTCAATTTGAATACCTTCTACTTCTAATTGCCCAGATTGTTGTGCTTTTAGGGTAAAAACAGAAAATATTGCTATGACAAAAATGGTAAGATACTTATGCATATAGTTATGAGTTAAGTAGTTGCTCTAAAAGTTTGTCAAGCTCATCATCATTATTAAAAGAAATATTAACGCTGCCTTTACCTTTAGGATTACGCTTAATTAGTGTTCCTTTTCCAAATTGCTTAGCTAATTTTGAGCTATATTTTTCATATTTATAGGGTAAATTTACCTTTACCTTGCCTTTAGTATTAGAGCTCTTATCTTGAATCTTTCTGCTAAGTTCTTCAACTTGGCGAACAGATAATCTATTTTTAATTATTTCTTCAAAAATAAATACTTGGTCTTGCTCTAGCTCAATACTTATTAATGCACGAGCATGACCCATTGTAATTTTATTTTCGCGAAGACCTATCTGAATTTTATTTGGGAGTTTCAATAATCGTAAATAATTATTTACAGTACTTCTCTTTTTTCCAACTTTTTTTCCAATATCTTCCATGCTAATATCACAATCTTGAATAAGATGTTGGTAGCTTAAAGCTATCTCTAAAGAGTTAA
The DNA here is from genome assembly GCA_023145955.1 of Bacteroidales bacterium. Lineage (GTDB taxonomy): Bacteria > Bacteroidota > Bacteroidia > Bacteroidales > UBA1556 > UBA6267. Next base: position 14,678 of record JAGLDA010000082.1, on the reverse strand, counting down.
GGTCTTGGCGTTGAATATTTTCCACTAATGCCATTTCTAGCGCCTGCGTATCATTAGCTTCGCGTACATAGGCAGGAATAGATTTAAGTGCAATTATTTTTGATGCTCTGTATCTTCGCTCTCCACTTATTAGCTCGTATTTATTTTTACTAACCTTGCGTACAGTAATTGGTTGTATTATGCCTTGTTGCTTAATAGACTCAGCAAGCTCTTCCAATAATTCTAAATCAAATTCTTTACGTGGTTGGTCGGCATTTGTTAATATAGAATCTAATAAAATATCAGCAATTACTCCAGTAGAGTTTGCCCCAATATTACTCCCATCAGCTTTTTCGTAGTTGCTACTTTCTAATAAAGCACTTAATCCTCTTCCCAGAGCCATTTTCTTTGCTACCATTACTTATTTTTTTTGTCTTTATTAGCTACTTTGGTCATATTGTTTCTTTGCAAAATTTCTTTGCTTAAATTCAAATAATTGGTAGATCCTTTGCTATTAATGTCATGAAGCATTATTGGCTCACCAAAACTTGGAGCCTCACCAAGGCGTGTATTTCTATGGATAATAGTATTGAATACTATTGCTTCAAAATGAGTTCTTACATCTTGTACAACTTGTTTTGCTAATCGTAAGCGAGAATCAAACATGGTTAGTAATATACCTTCAATATCAAGATTATTATTTAACCTATCTTGTACTATTCTTATGGTATTAAGTAGTTTTCCAAGTCCTTCGAGAGCAAAATATTCACATTGTACAGGAATGATTACTGAATCAGCAGCAGTTAATGCATTTACAGTAATTAGGCCTAAAGAAGGAGAGCAGTCGATAATAACAAAATCGTAGTTCTCTTTAACTATCGCAATGGAATTACGCATCATCATCTCGCGATTTGGCATATTTATAATTTCTATTTCTGCACCTACCAAATCAATATGCCCTGGAATCAAATCCAAATTTGGAGTTTTAGTTTTTAGAACTATATTTTCTGGTTTTACATCATCAACAATACATTCGTAAATGCTGGTTTTTATATCATTAGGATCAAAACCTACTCCTGATGTTGCATTTGCTTGTGGGTCAGCATCAATAAGTAAAGTTTTGTATTCCAAAACTGCTAGCCCTGCTGCCAAATTTATTGCTGTTGTCGTTTTACCAACTCCACCTTTTTGATTTGCTATCGCAATTACTTTTCCCATAATTTATTTATTATAATATAATTCTTATTTAATTGATTATAACGTATTAGAATCAATTGTAGTACCTATTTCAACAAAATTAAGATTTTTACCTTTTGCTTTAAACTTTGACTTAGCATCTTCTTTATCTACAACTATATAACCAAATGTATCATAGTGCATTGCAATAATATTATTACAGCCAATAAAATCACTAGCTATTATAGCCTCATCTATTCCCATGGTAAAATTATCACCAATTGGTAGTAGTGCAAAATCTAATTTATAGAGCTTTGGAATAAGCTGCATATCCATCATTAAGCTAGTATCCCCTGCATGATAAAATACTCCATCGGGAGTGTCAATAATAAAACCTCCAGGATTTCCACCATAAGCCCCATCGGGCATCATGCTCGAGTGCTGTGCAGTAAAATATGTTACAATGCCAAAGTCAAACTTCCATTTTCCTCCAATATTCATTGGGTGGCAATTGTCTATGCCTTTATCTGCAAACCAATTTATGATTTCAAAATTTGAAATTAACTTCGCTCCAGTACGCTTGGCTATATTTTCTACATCAGCAATATGATCTTCGTGGCCATGTGTAATTAGTATATAATCACATTCTATGGAGTTGATATCAATATCTTTTGCTAGTTCATTGGGCGAAATAAAAGGGTCGATTAATAGCTTAGTATTTTCTAATTCAATATGCCAGCAAGCATGTCCGTAGTTTGTTAACTTCATCTTATCTTATTTTTATTAAATTAAAGAACAAAATTTATACCCATTTTTCATGTTTTTCTATGCATATTCATTCGTATTTAGCTGATAATAAGCTATAAACTACTGTTGAATGTGCTTGTACACAAAATAATAGATTAACTACAAAGGTAAAATAAAAATGCACTAAATGAAAATGGTGAGCAGTTTTCTTTCAACAATAAATTAAAGACTTTATAATTGGGTTAATTTTTAGGTTTTACTAACAAAAAAAACTCGATAATACTAATTGTATATCGAGCTATTTAATTTTCTTAAGAATAATACTTTACTGATCTTCAGTCTCATTATTATCAGAATATCTCTCATAGTCTTCATCGTATCCTTGATTTTCCTGAATAAAACCAAGTACTTCATTTAAACTGTCTTTAAATTTCGTATAATCCTCTTTATAAAGAAATAATTTATGCTTCTCAAAAAAGAACTTTCCAGATTCCTCATTAAATCTCTTTTTGCTCTCTGTAAGCGTTACGTAATATTCTCCAGCTTTTGTTTCTTTTACATCAAAAAAATACGTCCTTTTTCCAGCCTTTACTCTTCGTGAAAAAACTTCTCCTTTGTCGTTGAAATCACCCATCTCTTTTAGTGTGTTTAGTTTGTTTGTAATTTGTTATCTAATAAGTAGCAAATATATGTTTTTTTAAACATCATAACAAAAAATAAATTATTTCTTTTTGGAAAGCAAAAAAGGTAGAATTTACATCCTACCTTTTATATTTTAATCGTTTTTAAGTTTTACCCTAAATATGTTTTCAGAATTTTGCTTCTTGAAGTATGCTTTAATCTTCTAATAGCTTTTTCTTTAATTTGACGAACTCTTTCACGAGTAAGGTCAAACTCTTCACCAATTTCTTCAAGAGTTAATGGGTGTTTTTCATCAAGCCCAAAGTATAATTTGATAACATCAGATTCTCTATCAGATAATGTAGTAATAGCTCTAGAGATTTCTTTACGCAATGATTCGTATAGAAGCTCACTTTCAGGACTAGGAGAGTCGTTTGCACTCATCAAATCGTACATATTAGTATCGTCGTCAGAAGTAAGAGGGGCATCCAAACTAACGTGGCGGTTAGCATTTTTTAATGATTCTTTTACTTCGCGAACAGTAATATCTAGGTACTCTGCAATATCTTCATTTCTTGGTGGTTGGCCAAGAGTTTGCTCAAGAAATGCCTTAGCTTTATTTATTTTATTGATAGAGCCAATTTTATTTAGCGGAAGGCGTACAATACGAGATTGCTCGGCCAATGCTTGTAATATTGATTGGCGAATCCACCATACAGCATAAGAAATAAATTTAAAGCCACGAGTTTCATCAAATCTTTTGGCAGCTTTTATAAGTCCTAAGTTTCCTTCGTTAATAAGATCGGGGAGAGTTAAGCCTTGATTTTGATACTGTTTTGAAACAGAAACAACAAATCGTAGGTTAGCTTTTGTTAACTTATTTAAAGCGTCCTCATCTCCTTGTTTTATTTTTTGTGCTAAAATAACTTCCTCTTCAGCTGTAATTAAGTCTACACGTCCAATCTCTTGAAGGTATTTATCTAACGAAGCTGTATCTCTGTTCGTTACTTGCTTTTGGATTTTTAATTGTCTCATTTTGCTATTTATTATGTAGAGGTATAAACTGCTTTATTGTATGTAGGTAATTAGACGTACTTTTCTGAATAATGTTTCATTCAAATATGTATTTAATTAATTACCAAATAATAGCATTTATGCTTTTAAAAAGAACGGAGATGTTAAATTCATAACACCTCCGCTATATTATTTAGTTATTCTCTGGGCGAGGCTTAAGAGCCTTTGCCGAAAGCTTGAATTTCCCTGAACGAGAATCTACAGAAAGAAGTTTAACATCAATTTCTTGACCTTCTTTAAGTACATCAGCAACATTCTCTATACGTTTCCAATCTATTTCAGAAACGTGAAGTAAACCTTCTTTTCCTGGTAGAATTTCAACGAAAGCGCCGTAAGGCATAATGCTTTTTACTGTTGCATGGTAAGTTTCACCAACTTCAGGAACTGATACAATACCCTTTATACGGTCTTTAGCAGCCTCTAAAGCAGCTTTATCAGTAGCCATAATGTCAATTACTCCTTGATTTCCAACTTCTTCAAGTACTATTGTAGTATTTGTTTTAAGCTGAATATCTTGAATAATTTTTCCACCAGGTCCAATTACTGCTCCAATAAATTCTTTATCAATATATACTTTCTCTATTCTAGGAACAAACTCTTTATAGTCCTCACGAGGCTCTTTTATAGTTTCTTCCATTCTATCAAGAATATGCAAACGACCAGCCTTAGCTTGTTCTAATGCATTAGAAAGAATTTCATAAGAAAGACCTTCTACCTTAATATCCATTTGACAAGCAGTAATACCATCTCTGGTACCAGTTACTTTAAAGTCCATATCGCCTAGGTGATCTTCATCTCCCAAGATATCAGAAAGTACAGCATATTTACCAGTTTCAGCATCAGTAATTAATCCCATTGCAATACCAGAAACAGCTTTCTTCATTTTAATACCTGAATCCATAAGTGCCATTGAACCCGCACAAACAGTAGCCATTGATGAAGAACCATTAGATTCTAAAATTTCAGAAACAATACGAATAGTATAAGGATTGTCTTCGCCAGTTGGAAGCATTCCTTTAAGTGCGCGCATTGCTAAGTTTCCATGACCAACCTCACGACGTGAAGTTCCTCTTAAAAAACGTGCTTCACCAACTGAGTATGGAGGGAAGTTATAATGTAATAAGAAGTTATTCTTGCCATTAAAAACAGCGCCATCAATAATTTGCTCATCCATCTTACTTCCTAAAGTAACAGAAGTTAGCGATTGAGTTTCACCTCTAGTAAATACTGCTGAACCATGTACTGAAGGAAGATAATTAACTTCTGTCCAGATATCACGAATCTCATCAAGTTTACGACCATCAAGGCGCTTACGCTCCTCAAGAATCATTTTTCTTACCATGTCTTTTTCTACATCATGGTAATATTTCTTAATAAGGTGCATTTTCTCTTTTGAGTAATCTTTGTCTAGAGTTTCAACCCACTCATCGCGGATTGCAGCAAACATTTCACCTCTCTTGTATTTGTCAGCAGTTTCAGAAGCCGCTGCAGCATATACTTTGTCAGATAATTCCTTTTGAATTCTATTTTGTAATTCTTCGTCCTTATCCTCGTGGTTATATTCTCTTTTTGGGCTAGATTTTTCAACCATAGCCGCTAAGTCCAATTGTGCTTGACATTGAACCTTAATAGCTTTGTGAGCAAACTCAAAAGCTTCCATCATGGTAGCTTCCGAAACTTCTTTCATCTCGCCTTCAACCATCATAATATTGTCTATTGACGCACCAATCATTAGCTCCAATTCTGCAGATTCAGTTTGTTCAATAGTTGGGTTAATTAACCATTCTCCATCTACCTTTGCAACTCTTGCTTCAGAAATAGGACCATGGAAAGGTATATTAGAAACAGCTAATGCTGCTGATGCTGCTAATGCTGCATATGCATCAGGTTGCATGCCTTGCTCTAATGAGATAAGGTTTACAATTACTTGTACCTCAGCATGGTAATCTGATGGGAACAAAGGACGAAGAACACGATCTATTAGTCGTGATATAAGTATTTCGTACTCTGATGGGCGAGCTTCTCTCTTGAAAAATCCTCCAGGGAATTTACCCGCAGAGGCATATTTCTCTTGATAATCTACTGATAGTGGCATGAAATCCACATTGTCAGCGGCACTCTTTTTTCCTACTACGGTGGCCATTATCATGGTGTCACCTACTTTTACTACTACAGAACCATCGGCCTGTTTTGCTAGCTTTCCTGTTTCAATGCTGATTTCTCTTCCATCAGGCATTTCGAAAGTCTTGTTAATTCCAATTTTTGACATCTTCTTTTCTTCTTTAAATTTATAATCGTCTATGTAAGTGATAAATATATTTGATGCGGACTTGCTAATCTCACTTATAAAATAACTTGCCCAAATATACAGAAAGCTAACTAATTTACATTAGTTAGCTTTCATCTATTAGAATATTTTTGTTAAAAAAGTCATTACTTTCTTAAACCTAGTTTCTTAATTATCTCGCGATATCTGTTGATGTTTTTTCGTTGCAAATATGCAAGTAATTTACGACGCTTACCTACCATTAGTACTAAAGAACGCTCAGTATTAAAATCTTTACGATTCTTTTTAAGGTGTTCTGTTAAGTGCATAATGCGTGCAGTAAATAATGCAACTTGACCTTCTGTTGTTCCAGTGTCAAATTCGCTTTTTCCGTGCTCTTTAAAAAGCTCTTTTCTTGTTTCTTTTGTTAACTTTTCCATAATATTTTTTTACTATTAAATTAAATTATACCATCTAATTATAGCTGCGTATAAATCGGCTGCAAAAGTAAGTATTATTTTCTTTGGTTTTATTTAATTCACCAATTATTGTGGCTTATTGTGATATTTTAAGATTTAGAATAATATAATGTTGATTATTAGAGAATTAATAATCTTCAATAACCACTATTTAAGCTCGAAATTTTCACCTAAATACACTTTTCTAACCTGCTTATCATTTACTAAATCGTCTGCCGATCCTGACTTTAATATCTCACCTTCGAAAAGAAGATATGCTCTGTCGGTAATACTCAAGGTTTCACGTACATTATGGTCAGTAATAAGTATTCCAATATTTTTTTCTTTTAGTTTAGAAATTACATTTTGAATATCTTCAACCGCAATAGGGTCTACGCCAGCAAAAGGTTCGTCAAGTAGAATGAAATTAGGGTTTACAGCCAATGCTCGTGCTATCTCCGTTCTACGTCGCTCGCCACCTGATAGAGATATACCAGTATTCTTACGGATATGTTTTAATCCAAACTCATCAAGTAGGCTCTCTAGCTTTTCTTTTTGTTCGGCCTTGCTTAGTTTCGTAAATTGTAATACCGATAAAATATTGTCCTCAACACTTAGCTGGCGAAAAACTGATGCCTCTTGTGCTAAATATCCAACACCACGCCTTGCTCTTTTGTACATGGCTTCTTTAGTAATCTCAATGTCATCAAGAAAAATCTTTCCTCCATTGGGTTTTATTAAGCCCACAATCATATAGAACGAGGTAGTCTTTCCTGCTCCATTAGGACCTAACAAACCAACAATCTCTCCTTGATTTACTTCAATACTAACATTGTTTACAACTTTTCGTTGCTTATATATTTTTACTAAATTTTCAGCGCGTAGTTTCATTGTTTTTCAACTATTTCAATTATGTGATTGCAAAAGTAAACGATTTTATTGATAGGGTAGTATTCTATTTTGAAATTTATTATTTCTTAACTGACCAGAGCATCAAAATAACAGCAATAAGTAGTGATAAAGCTGCTGCCATAAATGTAAAGGTAAACCCCATAACCATATACATCCATATACCTATTTGAAAGCTCATTATAGCTCTAAATCCTGTGAGACTTAGGTGAATAGACTGATATCGTGCGGCTTCTTCTTTTTTGCAGAAATATGCTGATCCTATAAACCATAACAGCGCCATAGTTGCAGCAAATACACCGTAAAATCCATATGCTATTATTAGACTAAAATATATTTTTATACCTAATATCTCAATATACTGCATATAATACTGAGAAATTCCTAATGTGAAAGTGAATAGCATCAATGAGCCAAAGGTGATTGCTCCAAATATGCGTGCATCTATTTTACCTATTAAGCTTCCAAAAAAAGGTAATAATATTATTGCAAATACATTATAACCGTTTTTATAAAACCCATAAGTAGCATGGTTCATCTCAAAAACTTCATTAAAATAGATTGGTATAACCGCTGCACTTATCATCCAAGCAAAACCATAGAACATAAATCCAATTTCGAAATGTAGAAATGGCTTATTGCTGCGCAATACTCCTTTCATATATTTAAAGGAGTTCCTTATGGATTCAGAAAAACTGCTTTTTACAGGTATTTCTTCTACTTGTGGTATTCTTGATAATAGAAAGATTGAAATAACCCCTAAAATGCCCATCAAAGGATATACATACACAAATGAGAATGCATAATCATCTAGCATAAATCCAAAGGCTAATGTCGTTACCATTATCATTATTTTGTTGGTAGATGATGTATAACTATATAATCTACCAAAATTATTGTGTGTATATGCAGACTTAAGCATCTGATTTATTGTGGGCAGGGTGATGATTAAGTTCAGATAAAAGAAAAAGAATATTGATAAAAAAGCATAATGATAAAAGCTACTATCGGTGTAGGATTCAATATCTTGAGGAAAATAATAAAGAAGCAATAGGGGAGTGTGAGTTATTAGTGCTACAATTTTAAGCATTTTCTTTTTATCAGCAATGCGTCGCAAAAACTCATTTACCATTATAGAAACTACCATTATTATAACACTAAGTTGCAAAAGGATACTTAACTGAAAGTTTGTGGCATTCATATCCTTTATATATACCAACTCATTAAGAGCAAATACACCAGTAATTATACCTTGTATAAGGGTGAATAAGAAGTGTAATTTAAACACTTTATATTCTTCTCCAGAAATTTTTAGCCAATTTATCATTATCGTTTTTAATGAAAAAAGCAGTCTCGAATTAATTCGAGACTGCAACAATAATATTCTTTTATTAATAATGTAATGCTATTTTTTTTAAAAGACTAGCATGTAAATATTTACACTATTTTATAAACTTATTTGCTTCTTCCAAGCCCGCATGTAAAGCTTTAATGTTTAGATCAACAATATCCTGACCTTTTCTACCAAATAAAACACCAAGTGCATCTTCTAGCATTTTAACATCTAGCCCAATAAAAGGAATTCCAGCACCAAGCATTACTATGTTGGCAGCTTTTACCGAACCCAAATCCTTAGCAATTCCATCAGCATCAATAATAATATGATTGTCTAATGCGTTTACCTGAGCTAATACATCATCCAATTCAGGATAATTAGAAATATTAATAAAAGGTTTACGATTAGTAAGAATCCATCCACCTTTTTTAAGCATTTTGAAATGGCGAAGAGCCTCCATTGGCTCAACAGCTATTATCAAATCAGCTTTTCCTTCAGCAATTAAATCAGAAAAAACTTCATCAGAAGAAATGCGTATGTTCGACATTACATCGCCACCTCGTTGGCTCATTCCGTGAACTTCTGATTGCTTTAAATATAAATCGTTATTTACAGCGGCAGTACCTATTGTAGCTGCGATAGTCAATATTCCTTGACCACCAACTCCGCCTAAAACTATATCTCTTTTCATTGTAGTCTATTTTTCTTTGTTAGCTTTTTCTAATTTCTTTTTATTTTTCGCAGCGCGTAATCTTGCATTTAGAGTAATAACACACTCACGACGTGGAATAATAACACTTACACCCATATAAGCCAATTCCTCTTTCATGATTTCTGTATTCTCATCATGGTATTTCTTAATAGGATTAAGAACACGGATATGCTCTTTCTCTACACCAAGACCTTCACAAATAGCTTCTAGTTTACCAGTAGCTTGTGAAGTTTGTCCACCAGTCATACCAGTAGTGAAGTTATCAAGAATCATTACCGTAATTGGTGATTTAGAATTTACTGCATCCAAAAGACCAGTTAAGCCACTATGAGTGAATGTAGAATCTCCAATAACAGCTACAGAAGGAATTAATCCCATATCAGCAGCACCTTTTGCCATTGTAATAGATGCACCCATATCCACAGTAGTATTAATAGACTCTAGTGGAGCAAGAGCTGCTAATGTATAACATCCAATATCAGAGAATACACGACCATCGCCATGTGCTTCCATTACCATATTAAGTGCTGTATACGAATCAGTATGAGGACATCCTGCGCATAATGCTGGTGGGCGTGCAGTTACTACTTCTGGTGTAGCACTTATCTCTGGAACAAATAGTCCCATAGCCTTAGCAACAATATTTGGATTTAATTCACCATCGCGAGGCACAGAGCCATCAAGTCGTCCATTTATAGTTTTGCCATTATTTAGAACGCCTCTTAAACTTTCTTCTAATAAAGGAGCTCCTTCTTCAAAAACAGTTATAGAATCACATTCATCATAAATTTTCTGAATCATATCTTTAGGAAATGGGTATTGTGCTATCTGAAGTACAGGAAAGTCTATTCCTTCAGGATAGTTTTCCATTAGATAGTTATAAGCAATACCAGTAGTAATTATACCTTTAGATTTATCTTTTCCTTCAAAAAATTTATTGTAACCAGCAGTTTCTGATTCCTTAATAAGATTAGGCCAATTATTTAGCAAGTCTTTATACTGAACTCTTGCAATACTTGGAAGTAAGATAAATTGTTTACGGTTTTTAGGAAGAGACAATTCATTTTGCTTTGTCTTTTTTCCAAAAGTAATTCCTGCTCTTGAGTGCGCTAATCTTGTTGTAATACGCATCATTACAGGAGCATTAAGTCTCTCTGACATTTCATACGCGTATGGCATCATATCATAAGCCATTTGCTGATTAACAGGTTCTAATACAGGAATTTGTGCAAATTGACCATAGTATCTAGAGTCTTGTTCGTTTTGAGATGAGTGCATTGATGGATCATCTGCCACAACTATAACCAAACCACCATTAACACCGGTGATAGGTACATTCATAAAAGGGTCAGCAGCTACATTCAGTCCAACATGCTTCATTGTAACTAATGCTCTTTTGCCAACATAACTTGCTCCAATAGCCATTTCCATTGAAGTTTTTTCGTTAGTAGTCCATGTTGCTACAACATCTCCATTTCTATGCTCTTTAGATCGTAGAACATATTCATTTATTTCTGTAGAAGGTGTGCCTGGATAGGCATACACAGCAGAAACCCCAGCGTCAAGTGCTCCTTGTGCTATTGCTTCGTCTCCTAGTAATACAGCTTTTTGCATAATTATATAAGATTTTGTTTTTTAAAATTATTGCCCAATAGAACTGGAGTTCCATTGATCTATTTTCGAAATGAACGGGTATCGAAATGAACGGCTATTCTGTAATAAGTATAATTTGAATTTATTAAATCCTAATTTCTACTCCTTAATATTTAAGGTCTGCAAACTTAATATTTTTTTCGTTAATATTCAATATTAAATATCATTAAGAATATAATTATTTGTCAATTTTATTGGTTATTTCATTAATGGTTATCTACACATGGAAGTATATTCTAATATATTTGTTTAAATTCAATTAATAATTGCGGTATATATAAGGGCTAATTATTTTAAAAATAGGTGTTTTACGTGTTTTATTATTTAAGTTATACTTGTATATTTGTACTTTATATTTTTAATAATTTGAAACATTTAGGATATTACTCCGTTATATGTAGAATAAACTGATTTTAATGAATTTTCTTGCACATTTAAAACTTTCTGGAGATCATGAATATATTATGCTTGGCAATTTTATTGCTGATCATATTCGTGGTAATAAAATCTCCCATTTGCCTCAAGAGGTGATTGATGGTATTATGCTGCATCGTAAGATTGATTTTTATACCGATCATCATCCTGAGTTTATGAAAACTCGTGCTCGACTTCATAAAAAGTATCATAAATATGCTGGAGTAATTGCAGATGTGTATTACGACCATTTTCTTGCCAAAAACTGGAATGATTATTCTGAGTATCATTTGTCGAGTTTTACAACTTATAGCTATGGTATATTGCTGCGCCATTATAGCCTTTTGCCTAGCCAAACCAAGAAAATACTTCCTTTCTTTATAATGCAAAATTGGCTTACTAGCTATAAGAAATTTGAAGGTTTGCGCCGCAGTTTCCAATATTTGGCTAAAAGAGCAAATTTTAAATCTAATATGGAATTTGCTGTTGAGGATTTAATTGATGATTATGAATTATATGAAGCAGAGTTTAGAGCTTTTTTTCCTGATGTGGCTACATATTGTCAAAATGAGCTTGATAAACTTTTTCCTGCTGATAGAATGAGTAAGAAGAATCAGATTATTAATGAAAAGGCAATAAATTATAAGAATAGAAGTGTAAAAGAAGAAAAACATGAGGTCATGTCTAATGATTCTTATGGAGAAAAACAAACTACTGAATATAATTCCAAGAAAAGTTTTAGGCAAAGATTTTCCCGAACAAAATCATTGAAGAAAATAGATGAGATAATTGAAAAAGAGGAAAAGAATATTAAAATGCCAACAAAAAATAGCATCAAAAATCATGTTGTTATTGTCGAAAAGAGCGAATAAAGCTTAAATAATACAATTTAAATAATTCAAATCTGCTGAATAAAAAAAGAGTATCTCTTGTATTTAGGCAAGATATTCTTTGCATAGCCATTTGTATTGAGCTTATGGAAGTAAAGTTTCAGAAAATTTAACGAAGAATATGTGAATTATAACCAACTTATACCGGTAGGTCTGGTTCATATTTGATGTAATTATCCAGATACTGCTTTGGGGTATACATCCTTTTTTAAACGTAATAGCAATAATATTCCACGAGCAAATAGAAAAGCAAGTAATGCTGACCAAAGTCTTATGTTCATATCTCCAAATCCCCAGAATGCAATTGGGAAAAACACAAATAATGAAGATATTACTAAGGTGTTGCGCATGGCTTTTGATGCTGTTGCTCCAATATAAACACCATCCATAATAAATGCTGTAAAGCTAATAATAGGAACTGCAATGACCCAATATAGTTGTGGAGTAGCAGCTTCTAAAATTTGGGTATTATTTGTTAGTAGCATTAATATATATTCTCCACCTAAGGCGTATATTAATGTAAATATTATACTAAAAATAAAAGCAAATACCATATTGTTTTTTATTACCCTTTTAAGCAAAGAAAGATTTCTTGCTCCAATAGCTTCAGAGCTTAGAGCTTCTGCCGAATTGGCAAATCCATCCAGCATATAAGAGAATAATATAAAGAATTGCAATAGTATGGTATTAACAGCAAGTGTAGTATCACTTATATTTGCTGATTGAATGGTAAAGTATGACATTACGAATATTATTCCCAATGTGCGTATAAATATATCCTTATTTACATTCATAAACTCTTTAAGTTTAGAGTTTATTATTGATGCTAGGTTTATGGGGATAATATAATTCCTATATTTTTTCATAAACAGAAATGCGGCAAGAATAAGAGCCAAATATTGGGCTATAACAGTACCTAGAGCTACTCCTTCGGTTTTCATTCCCATATAATAAATAAAGAAAAATGAAAGAGTTATATTAATAATATTTGAGAAAATAGAAATTATCATTGGATATATTGTATTTTGCATACCGATAAACCATCCACTAAGTGTTAGAATAATCAATGTTGCTGGCAAAGCCCATATTCTTACTTGGAAATAGGCCTTTGCTTCACTTTCAATATCCAATGATGAATTTGTTAATAGGAGTGACCAATCAATAATAAAGGAATGAAGGATTACAAGAATGATAGAAATAAATACCGCAATACTTAATGCTCTAGCCAATACTAAGAAAATCTCTTTCTTATCCTTTCTTCCCATAGCTTGGCCAGTAAACCCTACCGTGCCCATCCTAAGGAAACCCATTCCCCAATATATGAAGTTAAAAATCATGCTACCAAGAGCTATTGCCCCAACGTAAATTAAACTATCCAGATGCCCCATTAATGCAGTATCAACCATTCCAAGCAGAGGAATTGTTATATTGCTAATGATATTGGGTATGGCAAGTTTTAATATTCGTTTATTCATGATAATTTAAAAAAAATAACCTCAATAGATTATATCTATTGAGGTTAAATATTATATTATTTTAGTAATATTAGTTATTTAGGATTAATGGTAAACCATCTTTTCCACCACCAATAATTACAGTTTTAGAATTTGGAGATTCTGAAAGTTTAATTGTAGCTTCAATACCACGCATCTGTAGAAGTACATTTGTTAAACTGCTGTTTATAATCTTGTTAGCAGCAGCTTCACCTTCAGCAGCAATACGCTTACGTTCTGCTTCTTTTTCTTCTCTTTGAAGTTTAAACTTATACTCTAGAGCTAACTGCTCTTGCTTAAGTTTGCTTTCAATAGCTGTTTTGATGGTAGCTGGCAAAATAATACTACGAATTAGCATACGATCCAAAAGGATGTATTTTTCGTCTAATATTTTTTTAGTTTCATCATAAATCTCAGTTTCAATAGCATCTTTTTTGGTTGAGTATATCTCCTCTGGAGTATATCTACCAATCACACTACGTGCAGCAGCTCGCATTGAAGGAACTACAATCTGAGATTCGTAATTAGTACCAATAATTTTATGCAATTTAGGTAACTCTGAAAATACAGGCTTATACCATGCCGAAACATCAATTCTAATCTCAAGACCATTAGAAGAAAGCATTTTCATTTCTTCAGCTTTTTCTTTTTGTCTAACATTATAAATATATACTTTGTTCCATGGTGCAATAAAATTGAAGCCCTCGTTCATAGCTGACTGCTCAACGTTAATACCGCCTCCAAATGTATTAAAAATAACTCCAGCCTGTCCAGCACCTATTGTTACTGTCATTCTACTCCAGAATAGTATTAACAGTATAATAACACCTGCTACTACTGCCAATGGAAATACCTTCTTCATGTTTAGGTCGCCCTGTGGTTGTCTTTGTTGATTCATTATCTTCTTTGTTTTTAAATGAACTGCAAATGTACGTTATTTTTTTTCGCTT
>JAGLDA010000081.1 GCA_023145955.1 Bacteroidales bacterium | reverse complement strand
CTGCGTTTCAAAATATATTTTGTATTTTTTTTCAATAGACTATAATAATATCTATAAACCTTAGTTTAAGTATAGCTAAATGCCTAATTATTAAGTATAATTTTTTTTGTAGAGAAATACAAATTGTGATTTATCTTTGCAGCAAATATTTTAAAGAAATTAAGATTGAAAAAACTAAGTATATTTACTCTTAAATCATATATAGGGCCATTGGTTCTTACCTTCTTTATTTCCATTTTTGTATTATTGATGCAGTTTTTATGGAAATATGTTGATGATTTTGTTGGTAAGGGTTTTGAATGGTACACAATTGCAGAGCTTTTGTTTTATGCCTCTGCTACATTTGTGCCTATGGCTTTGCCATTGGCGGTATTGTTATCGTCCCTAATGACTTTTGGTAATCTTGGAGAGAACTACGAGCTTGTTGCTATAAAGTCGGCAGGAATTTCTATACAAAGATTAATGCGGCCAATGGTTATTTTTATTTTCTTTGTAAGTGTTGGGGCCTTCTACTTCTCAAATTTCATATTGCCGAAAGCAAATCTAGAGTTTCAATCACTATTAAGTGATGTGAGAAATAAAAAACCTGCTGTTACTATTTCAGAAGGAGTTTTTAATTCTGATATTGGTGATTTTGTAATTAAAGTGGGCAAAAAACTTCCCGATGGTAGAACTATACAAGATGTTATAATTTACGATCATAGAAATGGTGATGGCAATACTAATGTTACTCAAGCAAAGAGTGGCTTAATGGAGATGACTGATGACAAAATGTATCTAGTACTTACTCTTTTTGATGGTATAAACTTTAATGAGCCTAATAATGATAAAAGCGATAAGTTTGAGCCATTACAAATTACGAAATTTAAGAAAGAAATTCAACGAATAGACCTTTCGTCATTCAGTTTTAAAAAATCTGATAAAAGCCTTAGAAAAAAAGGATATCAGATGCTGAATGTATATCAGCTGGCTTATTACGACGACTCCCTATCTATGGATTTGGATAGTACGCTTTCCGAATTTAGCTATAGCTCCATAAGAGACTATACTTATTATTTTAAGCAATATTATATGGATAAAGTTGCTGACTCTGTCTTGAAAAAATCAGGTGATAAGTATTTAGCAGACAGCCTAGCAGCAATAGTAATTGGAAAAAAACCAATTAAAAGAGTTGCTGTTGCCAAAGCTAAAGAATCGGCGTCCGTTTTTTTATCCGATAGTATATTAACGAAAGATTACCTATTAGATAACTTTGATAGCATACGTCAGCAAAGAATTGTTGTTGGTGCATTGTCGCAAGGAAGAAATGCAGCTTATCAATCCAAATTCTCTGAAGATAGAGTATTGGCTAAAGAGAGATATATTTCTAAATATAAAGTGGAATGGCATAAGAAGTTTACCTTATCGGTTGCTTGTATATTATTGTTCTTTATTGGTGCGCCATTAGGTTCTATTATACGCAAAGGAGGATTGGGAATGCCAATAGTAGTTTCTATTCTTATGTTTGTAACATACCATGTATTTACAATTATTGGCGAAAAATCAGTAAAATCCTTGGTTATGGAACCTTGGGAAGGGATGTGGCTTGCGAGTATTATATATTTGCCATTGGGAGCTTTCTTTACATGGAAAGCAACAACTGATGCTCCTTTATTTGATGCCGAAGCATGGCAGAGAATATTTTCTAAGATTAATATTTTCTCCAAATTATTGAAGAAAAAATAAGATGCTTAATAGTAAAAGCTTGAAAATTTTACAGTTTTGTAATAAGCCTCCATATCCTCCAAAGGATGGTGGTGCAATAGGTATGCATAATGTTAGCCAGGGCTTTATAGATAGTGGTTACGATTTGCATATTCTTAGTGTAAATTCAGATAAGCATTTTGTTGATATTGCTAAATTGCCACAATCGTATATTGAGAATACTAAATTTAAAGCAGTAAAAGTTGATTTAGGAATTAGTGTTTTTGCAGCATTCTCCAACCTTATTTTTTTCAAAAGGTCTTATAATATTGAGAGGTTTTTTAATAAAAAACTTGATAACGAACTACAGGCTATTTTGGAATCCAACAAATTTGATATCATTCAAATAGAAAGCGTTTTCTTAAAAGATTATTTGCCAACTATCCGTAAGTATTCTGATGCAAAAGTAGTGCTAAGGGCTCCAAATGTAGAGTTTATGATTTGGCAGAGGCTTGCTTTTATTGAAAAAAAGTTTTTTAAGAGATTGTATTTAAATATACTTGCTAAACGTCTTAAGCGAGAAGAACTTATTGCTTTTAATAGTGTTGATGCAATATATACTGTTACCGAAAATGATGCAAGCCTTATAAAAGCATTGAGGGTTAATATCCCTATCGAATTTGTTCCTACGGGTATAGATGTTACCAAGGATATAGATACTAAAGGTATAAAGCCTGAATTTCCTTCATTATTTCACCTTGGAGCATTGGATTGGATGCCGAATCAGGAATCTATTAAATGGCTTTTGGATAATGTATGGCCAGAGTTGCATAAAGAATTCCCAAAATTGAAATTCTATATTGCAGGGCGTAAGCCACCACAATGGATTTTAGATATAAAGATGGAAGGTGTAGAAGTTGTTGGTGAAGTTGATGATGCTGCTGCGTTTATAAAGTCTAAGGCTATTATGCCTGTTCCTTTATTCTCGGGTAGTGGTATGCGGGTAAAAATTATCGAAGGTATGATGCTCAAAAAAGCAATCGTTTCTACATCTATAGGAATAGAAGGGATTATACACGAAGATAAAAAAAATGTTCTTATTGCCAATAATGCTCAGGAGTTTAATGATAGCATTAGAAAGTTGATATGGAAAGAAGACCTCTTTAACGATATTTGTTTTAATGCTCGCGAAAATGCTAAGAAACATTATTCCAATAATGTTATTTCTAAAAAACTAAATGCCTTTCTTCTAAAGGTACTAGATTAGGTATATAAAACAAAAGCCCTTGAGATCACTCTCAAGGGCTTTTGTTTTATAAATAAAATATCTACTTCTTTGCTTCTTTTGTATCATATAGCCTTTTGATATACGATGTGTTTTGTGCTGCTGACAATCTTTTAGTAATAATCTTCTTTTTATCATCTAAAAGGTATATAGTAGGAGTGGAGATAATATCATAAAGATCATGGTAATTCTCAGTTAAGCTACGCGGCCCATCTACATTTACCCAATCATAAATTTTATACTCATGAATTTTCTTTTTCCATTTTACAACACTAGTGTCTGAGCATACAGAGAATATTTGTAGTCCATATTTATCAGCATTTTCATCATACCATCGTTTTAGCGAATTTACTTCATGTTTACAATGCCCACAGTCGGGATCCCAAAAAATAATCAATGTATAATTTGCTTTAATATCATAAAGGCTTTTAAGTTGCATATTCGTATCTTGCATAATAAGATTTGGAGCTGGTTTGCCTACCAAAAGCCTATCAAGTGTATTTATGCGCTTAGTCATCCTTTTCATGGTGCCTTCGCTTACCCAGTATGCTTCTCCAGTTAAATAGTACTTCTTTCCTAAAGCAACAAATACGGCATCCATTCCCATAATCTTACTAGTTTCTACTTGATATGTAAAATACCAAATAGTGTATTTGTAAGTTTCCTTATTGGGCTTTGCTTTTTCTATAATAGCAATAGTTTCCTTAATTAATGTATCAGGGCGTTGTACAATTACTTTTTTGAAATATCGTTCAATTTTTGAAGCATAAATAGGAGTTCTTAAAAGCCTTTCGTCAGCAAAATCAAAATTATCAAAGAAATGCTCTTTATAGTATCTGTAAATAAAAGTTGAATCAGGAGTGCCATCTTCATTTAGTGGCAATTCTGTTGGAATTTCTGGTTCTTGCGATGCTAATAATACTTTAGAGAATAAGCTTCCTTCATGTTCTTTTATGAATTTAAGTTTTTCGTTTTTCACATCATTATTAACAACTGTAATCTTTTCTCTAATTTCATTGGTCTTTTCAGTATTTCCTTCGGCAGCTTTGTATTCTTCGCTTAGTTTTCTGCTCTTTCTTCCATATACATTTATCTCTTTTAGGTAGTTATAGAAATCTGTATTGTCGTCACTGCCCTTAACTTGCATTTTGTTTATGGGATCGTTAGGGTCTGTTTCTACAGAAAAATGTTGGTCTTCATCTACTATTATTTCAAAATATTGTTTGTTTTGAAAAACTACCAAATAAATACCCCCATTTAGAGTATCCTTACCTGAAAATGTATAGCTATTTTTGTGAAGGTAAGCGGTGTCAACTTTCATATTAGTATTGCCATAGTAGCTTACCAATAATAGGCTAGTGTCAGTTGAGTTATTAAGTTTTACATTAATATTATAAGCGTCTTTTTGTGCGTACAATCCTAAGCTCAATGTAATGAAAAGTATTACTGCTAATAGTTGTTTTATGATTTGCATAGATTTGTTTTATTTATAAATTATTTTGGTTTTGACAATTTAATATTCTTAAAGTTTATTCAAAGGGTTAAAGAATAATTAAACTACTAAAGGTCTTCATTCTCTTTTAGTTCCACAGCATATAATAAAGTATGAATATGATTTAATGCAGAAGTTAAATGAGGCCCCCAATGTATTGCAAGATATCTATGTGCATCTGCTACAGCATTTTCTTTTGCTGCCAGCTGGTTTTTTTGAAATAATACTACAAAGTCTTTCATATCTTGATAAATATCTGCAATATTTTCGGCAATACTAGCTTTTATTATCTCACGATTTTGATCTACAACCCAGTAGTATTCATCATCGCCAAACTTGGTTTTTATATTCATAAATACTTGCTCCCAATGTTCTTCAGAAACATACCTTTCGGCAAAACCATTATCCACATCCGTAAGCTCAGGAAGCAAAGAACCCTTTAAATACATTAATGGAAGTACTTTCTGATAAAATGATAGTATATCCTTAATGTCATTCTGACTTACTCCTTCAGTATAAACACAAAACTCATGCGCAACTCTTATTAATTCTAATACTGTTGACGATTTTACCTTTTCTAAATTTTCTTTACTCATATTTTTATAATTATTAAATGCGAAACTACTAAACTATAAACCACTAAATTGTTAAAAGATAAATTATTAATTAATTAATCATTATATCATTACACCATTAAATTAATAAGCGTTTTTCTTTCCTTTATCAACTGCAGGAAGCCCTTTATCCATCCACTCGGGCATAGGTTTTTCTTTTAAATAGTGATCAAAAAACTGCATCATTCTTATGCTTAAATCAGTTCTGTTAGGCCACTTCATTAGGTTATGACCATCGTTATTGTAAGTAAGCATCCATGCTTCTTTATTCAATCGGCGCAAAGCTACAAAATATTCAATTCCTTGATACCATGGCACTGCACCATCCTTATCATTATGCATTATAAGTATAGGAGTATTCACCTTATCAGCATGAAAAATAGGGGAGTTCTCAATATATAAATCCAAGCTATCCCATAATGTAGTACCTATTCGGCTTTGTGTTTTTTCATACTGAAAGGTTCTAGACATTCCTGTACTCCATCTTATGCCACCATAAGCACTAGTCATATTGCTAACAGGAGCACCTGATTCGGCACAGGCATATATATCTGTCATAGTTACAAGCATTGCAGTTTGGTAGCCTCCCCAACTTTGCCCTTGCATACCAATCTTAGTGCCATCAATCCAGCTATTCTTTTTCATAAACTCTGTGCCACTTACAATAGCATTATATGCAGATTTTGCAGGGTGACCAGTTTTATATGTAATGTCTGGAATAAATATAATATATCCATTGCTTATGTATTCTGTAAAATTTATTACCGAATGGCTAGGCTTTGGGATGTAATGGTTATGCAAATCGTTGGAGTAGCGCTCATAAAAATAAACTATCATAGGATATAGCTTTGTGCTATCAAAATTCTCAGGTTTGTATATTAACCCCTCCAATTCTTGCCCATCAAATGCGGTCCATTTTGTTAGCTCTACAGTGCCCCAATTATAATCCTTTTGCTGAGGATTGGTATTAGATATTTTCTTTATTTCTTTAAAATCAATAGTTGTAATATTCAATTCAGGATATTCTGTAAAAGAACTTCTGCGGAAGATAAGCTGATTACTATTCTTAGCTTTTACAGGAGAATAATAATTATGAGCTGATTGTATTAGTTTTTTAGGCTCCGATTTATCATTTAGTAATAATGAATAATAGCCTTCTGATTTATCACTCTCACTAAATCCACGTAATAAATGAGGGTTCTCTTCATTGAAGAACTCATGAAGCTCTCTGTCAAAAGTTATTTCGCTAAAACGGATTTTATTGATGCGGCCATAAGCTTTTGTTATATTCTCTGGTTTTTGCTTTCCTGTTGGATCAAGTTTCCATATATCATATCGGTCTGATACTAAAAAATATTTTTCATTAGTATACCAACCTTCCATGCCATAAGCTCTTGCTTCATTTGGAGTGTCATGCTCTTCGTTATAGAAGTTTACAACTAGTTTATTTGTAAGGTTTATATGCTTTCTGGCTTCTATATCGTAAGAATACCAAGCTTTATCTTTAAAATAAATCACATAATTTCCATTTGGAGAAATACGAATACTCCCTTGAAAATGCTCAAGAATCACCTCTTTACTGCCATCATGGGTATTAATAATATAATAATTTGAATACCATCCATCCCAACTTTGCTCCTGGGCAAAAGTGATATTGTCAATTCCTAAAGCAAAATGAGAGGCATCACTTCTAGCAAGGCTAATATGTCTTATTAGGGAATCTGCAAGTTGCAATATTTTTTTGCTTTTTATATCGTATTGTGCAAGATAAGTTCTTTTTTTCTCACGTTTGGCTTGTAATTTTTGCTGTGGTTGCAGTAGTTTGTCTTTATGATTCCAAATATCCACATGATACTTTTCTTCTGCCAATAATGTATCTTCTATCTCTTGAGTAGGCTTAATAGATGTACCAAAATATAGTTTATTTGCATCTTTGCTAAAGTGAGGAGTATAGTTATTGCTTGGGCTATATCCATTAGGGATTGATGTAGAACTCGTGTCTGCTATTACCGTTATTTCTTTTCCTTTATTCCAATAGTAAAGGTCAAAAACCTTGTTTTTCTTGGCAGTATCTTGTGCAAAAAGTAATGCCGCTTGCATACCATCTCTGCTGATTCCGTATTTGCCACCAGTGCCAGTTTTATTTATTATAGTATCAAATTTATCTTTTGCTAAATCATACCTTATTAGCGATGTGTTATTAGTACTATCTTGTTTTGTAATTGTTTCAACAAAAAAAGCTGAACCATTATAATCAAAACGCCAATTATCAGCTTTATCAAATTTATATGAAAGATTAGTTTTGGGATTTAGTAGTATAATATTGTCACCCTTTTGTTTTATAGGTTTTTTTATAGTAGTTTTTTTATTTTTACCAAAAATCCACCAGCCTTTTTTCTCTTTTTCTAATTCTTTTTTCTTTTCTTCTTGGTTAATATACGATATCCAAGACTCACCTCTATCGGTAATGGAGTATGATTTTACTTTAGCAATTTTAATAATAGAATCTCCAGCAAAATACCATATTCCAAGGCTATCTTTAGGTAGTTTCTTTTTGGATGTTTTAGCTAGTTTAAGTTTACGTAAACTATCATATTGTGGCACAATCTTAAATACCATAAAATCTGATGATGGGGCAATGCTTGCCTTCACTCCTCTAGCAATGGAGTCTGTTATTCCTGTTTCAGTATTATATAAGTATAAAAAACCATCACCTTTTTGTGGTTTTATTTGATAAGTAACCCAAAGTCCATCATTTGATATCTGCTGATTACGTATATTTTTCCAGTCAGAATATACATCGTGGGTAAGCGGTTCTTTATTTTCTTGTGCAAATATTGAGTTTATTGCAAATAATGCAAATAGTACTAAGGCTAAATTTTTGTTCATTATAGTATATATGTATATTTTATTAGCATGCAAAAGTAATGAAAAAGTTCAAGCGTTTTAGAGGTTTTGAAGTTTGGAGGCAGGGCCACCTCACACTTTTCACTTAACCTATATGCTATTCGTAATTATTTACCTATATAGTCTTTGCAAGAAAACGCCAAATACTTCGTTATTCTTGTTATTGAAACAGTTATACTGACAGTTTACGTCAGCACTCCTTAGTTTCAAAAACTTCAAAAGCACTTCGACCCTGCTCAGTATAGTACCTCGTCTTTGACGCTTTCTTATCAAAGGTTCAGATTAACGATTTTTGATTTCAGATATATTGGTCATTCTGCAATCGTTAATTTCCATTCTGCAATCAATTCAGTCTGACGATTCCCTAATTTACAATTCTTAATTCTTCACCCTTCTCCTATCACCCTTCACCCTTACAACGTCTGCCCCTTTGTCACTAAAAGCTACAATTTGTCAGTATGTTTTTATACAAAAAGGAAAAAAAGACAGTAAAAAACTATTGGAAATATATAATAATTGCATTGGCACAGAAATTGAAAAAGAGAAAGTCGATTAAGTATTAAATAGAATTATAAACAATATTAAATATATATAGAAATGGGAAAAATAATCGGAATCGATTTAGGAACAACAAACTCTTGTGTTTCTGTAATGGAAGGAAATGAGCCAGTTGTTATACCTAATAGCGAAGGAAAAAGAACTACTCCATCAATAATAGGATTTGTAAAAGATGGAGAGCGTAAAGTTGGTGATCCTGCAAAACGTCAGGCAATCACTAATCCAGAAAAAACTATTTCATCTATTAAGAGATTTATGGGTGAAAATTATGACCAACTAAGCAAAGAGATATCTAGAATGTCTTATAAGGTTATAAAAGGAAAGAATAATCAGCCAAAAATTATGATTGACGATCGTGAGTTTACTCCACAGGAATTATCGGCAATGGTACTTCAGAAAATGAAGAAAACTGCTGAGGATTATCTTGGTCAAGATGTAACAGAGGCTGTTATTACAGTTCCGGCTTACTTCTCAGATTCACAACGTCAGGCTACTAAAGAGGCTGGTGCAATTGCAGGTCTTGAAGTAAAACGTATTATCAATGAGCCTACAGCAGCAGCTTTGGCTTATGGTTTAGATAAGAGCGATAGCGATAGAACTATTGCAGTATTTGACCTTGGTGGTGGTACTTTTGATATATCAATTCTTGAATTAGGTGATGGTGTATTTGAAGTAAAATCTACTAATGGAGATACTCACCTTGGTGGTGATGATTTTGATCATGTAATTATTGAGTGGTTAGCAGCAGAATTTATGGCTGATGAGAATTTAGACTTACGTAAAGACCCAATGGCATTGCAGCGTTTGAAAGAAGCTGCTGAAAAAGCTAAGGTTGAGCTATCAAGTTCTTCTTCTACAGAAATAAACTTGCCTTATATTATGCCTGTTGATGGTGTGCCTAAGCACTTAGTGCGTACACTTACTCGAGCTAAGTTTGAGCAACTTGCTGATAAATTAATTCAAGCAACTATTACTCCTTGTAAAGCAGCTCTTAAAGATTCTGGGCTGAGCACTAGTGATATTGATGAGGTAATACTTGTTGGAGGTTCAACTCGTATTCCTGCAATTCAGGAAGTAGTTGAGAAATTCTTCGGAAAAGCTCCTTCAAAAGGTGTGAATCCTGATGAGGTTGTTGCTGTAGGCGCTGCCATTCAAGGTGGTGTGCTTTCAGGAGATGTTAAGGATGTTCTTCTTTTAGATGTTACTCCACTATCTCTAGGAATAGAGACTATGGGTGGTGTTATGACTAAGCTTATTGATGCTAATACAACAATACCAACTAAGAAATCGGAGACGTTCTCTACTGCTGCTGATAATCAGCCTTCAGTTGAAATTCATGTATTGCAAGGTGAGCGTCCAATGGCTAACCAAAATAAGAATATTGGTCGCTTCCACCTAGATGGTATTCCTCCAGCACAGCGTGGTGTACCTCAAATTGAAGTAACTTTTGATATAGATGCTAACGGTATTTTAAACGTAAGCGCTAAAGACAAAGCTACTGGCAAAGAGCAAAGTATCCGTATTGAAGCATCATCAGGACTTTCTGATGAGGAAGTACAACAGATGAAAGCTGATGCTGAAGCTAATGCTGATGCTGATAAGAAAGAGAAAGAAAAAGTTGATAAGGTAAACTCTGCTGATGCTTTGATTTTTCAAACAGAAAAGCAACTTAAAGAATATGGTGAGAAATTATCTGATGATAAAAAAGCGCCAATAGAAGAGGCTTTAACTGCTCTTAAAGAGGTTCATAAGAATCAAGATCTTGATGGTATTGACCGTGAGATGGAGAAATTGAACGAAGCATGGAAAGCTGCTAGCGATGAGATGTATAAAGCAACTCAAGGTGCTGACGGTGGTGCACAGCCTGGTGCTGATGCAGGAGCTCAAGACGCGCCTAACCAAGGTGGCGACGATGAGGTTCAAGATGTTGACTTCGAAGAAGTAAAATAATACCTTAATAAATTAAGGATAAATGATATGGCCACTCGCTTTCTGCGAGTGGCTTTTTTTGTAATACGGGTTTCCAACTCGTAGTTTGTTAATCATTTTTTTAGGG
>JAGLDA010000080.1 GCA_023145955.1 Bacteroidales bacterium | reverse complement strand
AAGTAAAATAATAAAACAAACAGTAGTGCAAATAAATGCAACAGCTGGGGGAGTAATTGGTATTTTCACTATTCAACCCTTAATTAATTATATAATTATTTAAGGGATTAATTATACTTTATACTAAGGGTGAAATTAAACATCTAAATCTTTAACCATTAATCAATTCTTTCCACCAATAATCCTACCCAAACCTTGGTTTAGTTTGTTCTGCATAATATCGTATCTATGGTATTCTACCATAATGTCATCTTGAGCCTCAGAGGATAAGCCTTCCGTAGCCATTTTTTTCATAAGTTTCTTTTTGAGCTCACTTATCTTGCGTACTTTAAGGCTATATATACATTCGTAACAAGCCCTTGCCACTACTGCATGATCTGTTTCGGGGGTTATAGATATTTGATGGCTTTTGAACCATAACGGGCTTAAGATATGATTTTCGGATAGTAAATCGCCCGCTAATTTTCTTATTTCATCATTTTCGTGTGTTACAAAGTAATTAGAATTCAGTAGTCTATCATTTTCATATGCATTAGCATATTCTTTATAAATAGAATTTAGAATTTCGTCGTCAAAACTTATATCATCCTCCAATAAATCGCCAATAATAAATTCAATTACTGAAATTTCTTCTTCCTCAGTATTTTCTTCCTCATCTTTTTCCTCAGGCAAATCTTCTACCTTGGCAATTTCGGGCTTAAATTCTATTTCGCCAAAATTTAATAGTAGGCGAATTATTTCTAGCTCGTTAGATTTGCTTGATATTTCAGACTTTACTGGAGTTTTAGTTTCACCACCAGAAAGGTTGTCATTAAAGAAATCTTCTGGGGGTTCATCTCCAAGCTCTGGCGATGGTGTATGTCCAATTCCTGCAGCCTTTTGTTGCTGCTCTCTATTGTGTTTTTCTTGCTTTTTATAATGCTCCTTGCGAAGTATTTTTGCTACTTCATTAGTTAGAACTTCCTCTTTTACGTTTAGTAGCTCAGAGGTCTCTCTGATAAAGAAAATCCTATTTAGCTGCTCGGGCACTAAAGCAATAGTTTCTACTATCTGACGAACAACCTGAGCCTTTTTCAAAGGATCATTGCCTGCCTCTTTGCTTAATAATTCCGATTTAAAATTTATGAAATTCTTAGCGCTACTTTCCAAAAATATTGATAAATCAGATGCGCTATGGCTTTTGGCATATGAATCAGGATCTTCGCCATCAGGGAAAAGTATTACACGAACATTCATGCCTGCTCTCACTATCATATCAATACCTCTAAACGAAGCTTTTATGCCTGCAGCATCGCCATCATAAAGTATAGTAATATTGGGAGTATAACGTTTTATTAGTCGTATTTGCCCCTCGGTAAGTGATGTGCCAGAAGAGCTTACAGAGTTTTCTATTCCTGATTGATAAAGGGAAATAACATCAGTATAGCCTTCCACTAAATAGCAATTATCCTTCTTTATAATCTGATTTTTTGCCGAATAGAGGCCAAAAAGAACATTGCTCTTATCGTAAATTAGGGATTCTGGAGAGTTTACATATTTTGGTTTCTTTTTGTCGGCAATAAGAATTCTGCCACCAAAACCCAGCACCCTACCACTAGCATTATGGATAGGAAATATTACTCTATTTCTAAATCTATCATATACTCCGCCTTGGTCTTTCTTAATAACCAAGCCTGATTGCACGAGCGCATCAATAGGGTAGCCTGCCGCTTGTGCTGCTACAGCAAGAGCATCCCAATCTTCGGGAGAATAACCAAGATTAAATTTGGTGATAATATCTTGAGAATAGCCTCTTTCGTTGAAATAACTTAGGCCAATGGCTCTACCTTTATCAGTTTCGTTTAATGTTTTATTAAAAAATTCCGCAGCAAATTTACTTATAGCAAAAAGACCTTCACGCTCATTTTCTGCAGCAATTTGTTCGGGAGTTTGCTCTTCCTCCTCTATATGGATATTGTATTTGTCAGCAAGCCATTTTACCGCTTGGGGGAAATTAAAATGCTCATGCTTCATCAGAAAATCTACTGATGAGCCCGACTCTCCGCATCCAAAACACTTAAATATATTCTTTGCAGGAGAAACAGTGAAAGAAGGAGTTTTCTCATTGTGAAAAGGGCATAAACCAATACGGTTTACTCCACGCTTACTCAATGAAACAAATTCTCCAACAACTTCTTCTACCTTCGAAGCTTCAAGAACTTCCTGAACTGTTTGTTTTGGAATCATCATAGAAGGCAAAAGTAGTAATTTATGAAAGAGAAAAATAGAGGAATTATTAACAATATATTTTTCTACCAATGTTATGTTGAATTAAGGTATTATATCGTAAATTGAGCTTTATTATTTTCATTAATAATCTTAATTTTGCAAAATTAGGATTATCTAAAAAGCTGCATTAGTTTTTATAGATTATCTGGATACAGAAAGATATAAATAGAGAAAAAATATTAAATAGATGAAGACAAAAGAAGATATTATTAAGGCAATAATGCATGTGCAGCACCCTGCCATTGCTTATTCACTATTGGAACTGGGAATTATAAATAATGTACAAATGAAAGATAATACAGCAATTATCTACTTTGCTTTTCCTTTTCCAAAAATTCCAATAGCAATGCAGCTGATAAATTCAATTGCATTTCCTGTAGAATCATTAGGGGTTGAATTTGAGTATGAAATTGCTGATATGAGTGAAGTAGCGAAAGAGCGATTTATGAAAATGGAAAAAGCGGGTTGGATAGGCAAGAAATAATACCAATTTGGAATTAGAACTATCGAAATATATTCTAAACATTTTTCGGGTTCTTTATAAAAAGTATAACTCAAAAAAAAACCTCAATGAAATCAATCATTGAGGTTTTTGTATTTATATCGAAATTATTTTATTTAATAATTTCCATGCTTCTTTTCACAAATTCAGATAACTCCTTACCTTTAAGTAAGTTCTGAGATAATTTTGCTAGATCAATAAGTTGATTAGCTATTGTCTCTTTATGAGCTTCATCGTTATCTTCAACTAGTGCCGATACCATTGGGTGGTTGCTATTTACAACCACATTATACATATCTGGCATATCGCCCATAAAAGCCATTTGGCCACCACCACCCATTGCCTGCATATCTTTCATACGACGCATAAACTCTGGTTGAGTAATCATTACGGCATCTTCAGTTTCGCTTAGGCTCTCAAATTGTACTGTATATTCTTTCTCGTTAAGGCCTTTCTCAAAAACAGGCTTTAGGTCTTTCTGTTGGTCTTCGGTAAGTTTTGATACTTGAGCATCTTCTTTCTCAATTAATTTATCAATACTCTCAGCATCAACACGAGTAAATTTACTCTTTTCAAGCTTACGCTCCATTAAATCCACATAGTGATTGTCAAGAGGCCCATCCATAACCAGCACATCATAATTGCGAGCTTTAGCTTTCTCGATATATGAATATTGCGACTCTTCATTATTAGCATAAAGCATAATAATATTCTCTTCTTTATTAGTCTGATCAGCTTTAATCTTCTCTTTATATTCTTCGGTTGTGAAGTATTCTCCTTCGGTATTCTTTAAAAGAACAATATCTTTTGTTCTTTCATAAAACTTATCATCACTAAGGATTCCATACTGAATAAATACCTTAATATCATCCCACTTTTCTTCATAACTCTTACGGTCAGATTTGAAAAGCTCTACCAATTTGTCAGAAACTTTCTTGCTGATGTGCTTAGAAATTTTGCTCACATTATGGTCGCTCTGTAAGTACGAACGAGATACATTAAGAGGAATATCAGGAGAGTCGATAACGCCATGTAGTAACGTAAGGAATTCAGGAACAATATTTTCTACATTATCAGTAATAAATACCTGATTGCTATATAATTGTATTTTGTCACGAGCAGGCTCTATATTTTTCTTAACTTTAGGGAAGTATAATATTCCTGTAAGATTAAAAGGATAATCCACATTTAAATGAATATGAAATAGAGGATCCTCCATTTGCATAGGGTATAACTCACGGTAGAATTTATTATAATCTTCAGTTTTAAGATCGGCAGGAGATTTTTTCCATAAAGGGTCAGTATTATTAATAATACGTGGTTTCTTTACTTCTTCAGTCTCTGGATTTCCATCTTTATCTTTCTTGCCTTCAATTTCTTCAAAAGAAGTTTCTTCGCCAAATTCAATCTCTACAGGCAAGAATTTACAATATTTATCAAGGATAGTTTTTATACGAGATTCTTCTAAAAACTCTTTGCTTTCTTCAGAAATATGAAGAATAATTTCAGTACCTCTATCTCTAGATTCTAACTCCTCAATTGTGTATTCAGGGCTTCCATCACATTCCCACTTTACAGCCTTAGTACCTTTGCCTTTTTTATATGTTTTAGAAATAAGCTCTACGTTTTCTGCTACCATAAATGCAGAATAAAAGCCTAAGCCAAAATGACCAATAATATTGGTATTGTCAACATCCTTAAATTTCTCTACAAACTCCTCAGCACTTGAGAATGCTATCTGATTTATATACTTATCAATTTCTTCAGCACTCATACCAATACCTCTATCAATAATGGATAGAGTTTTAGCCTCTTTGTCAAGCTTTACCTTAATGGTAAGATCACCAAGTTCAATACTTGACTCTCCTGAACGTACCAAAGCTTTCATTTTTTCGGTAGCATCAGTAGCATTAGAGATTAACTCACGAAGAAAAATTTCGTGGTCAGAATAAAGGAATTTTTTAATTACTGGAAATATATTTTCCGTTTGAACATTAATTTTACCTTTTTGCATATCGCTATATATTTTTATTGTTTAAATTACTATTTTGTGATATGTGCTAAATCAAAGTATATGCCATGAGGATATTACTGCCAAAATGACAATTTAAGAATTTTATTTGAAAATATTAATTATGCTAAGTCCTCCTTAATTAAAGGATGTGGGCAAATTGCCATAGTGTAATTCCCAAATAATCATTCATTTTATGCAATTTGGTCGGAGGATTATTAAAATCGGTTCTACAGAGTTTTTGTGTGGGTTTATTAAATATTGAATT
>JAGLDA010000008.1 GCA_023145955.1 Bacteroidales bacterium | reverse complement strand
TGGAGTACCGACAATAAAAGCGAAGGTAATATCCATGTCTTCTTGCCATTGCCCTCCACCTTCAACAGTAATTCGCTTTTCGCCTTTAAGCATTGGCATAAAATCCGTTACATCAAAAGTAAATGTCTTCCCATCCTGCCCAAGGTCTAAATTTATACCATAAGGAGTAACAAAAGACATAATCTCAAATTTCATTGGAGCACGACGAGTATATGTTAAATCAGTAATACTTAATGCGCCATCAGCAGGTCTATTCTGTGTATTAAGTATTGCTCCAGAAATTGCATCATAAGTGTTTTCATAGCCTGCTTGCCATAGGCTTGTATCTAATATCTGTACAATTTCATCAGAATATATTGTAGCATAATTATTAACAACCTGATATTCTATCACATTATTTGGAGCCATTTGCATAGTGTCAAGAATAGTATCATTAGTAATTGTAAGTGAATAATTTCCCTGTAAGAAAGTAGTGTTTGGTCTATTTTGAGAAGTTTGCCACGATTTAAACAAATCAAATCCTTTGAATATACTTAAGTCACCTCCATCAATACTATGGGCATTTCTAGTATTAGCACTCATATCGTTAATACTGCCATTCTGAAAATCATCAAATTGATAATACATTTGTAAGTTAGAGTACATAGGATGAGAATTATCTATGGTTGAATACATCCAATCTTGTATTGTACTTCCTGATAAAGCAACATCCCAAATTCTCACTTCATCAATTAAACCATCCCAATAACGGTTATTAATACCACGACTAATTCTAAGATTTATTCCAGCAGCAGTATCAGTATTTATAGCAATATTACTTTGAGTAAGATTAGTTTCTAATACACCATCTACATATAATTTAATATCATTTACATCACTACCCTGAAATGTACATACTACATGGTGCCATTGATTGTCGTGCAAAAGAGTTGAGCCATAAGCATATCCACCATTAACCTCCACGCGTAAAGCTCCATTTCCATTGAGTCTAAAAACCCATTTTTTGCCACCTTGATTAGTTCCCCAGCTAACAATCTCTTTATCGCCATATTCAGTTTTTATCCATGCTTCTACAGTACGAGGAGTTGTTCCTGAGATTCCTTTATAACTATCTGTTTCAATATAATTTATCCCATTAAAAGTAAAGGAATTATCATCCGTACTTAGCATAGCCATATTCTGTGAAAGGCTACTACCCTCAAAAGAAATACTAGTGGTAGCTTGAGTATTATAATAGCTATATTCTACAATGATACTTGATACGCCATCCCATGCAAAGGGGGTATAAAACTGTAATACGTTACTCCCACTTTGCAGATTAGTATTATGAAAATAGGCCTCTGTAAAACCCGTATTATTAGGAGCTTGATTTGTAAGAACTGTATCTAATGTTTGCTTTAAGTTGAGCTTGAAAAACCTTGCATAATTGCCACCATTAAGTACATTTAAAGATATACCATCAATACTGCCAGCACTTACACCTGCAGAAATAAGCTCTGCCGCTGTAAATAAATATTGTCTTTTGGCATTAAAACCACCATTATATATTAATTCTGTATTTGCCAAACTACCACTACCTACAGTAGATTGTGTATCAGCAGGAGTTCCACTTACAGTAACATCCTTTTGGATATACTGATAATAGGAATTCATAGGATTAATTACATAGTTGAATAAATTCCCACTAAAATTTGATATGGAATAATTACTATGCTTAGAGTATGAAGAATCTATTCTAGTAGAATCATGGATATATGTATTACAACTATAATCCCATTCGCCACAACCCTTATTAGTTTGCCCTGAAATAGGAGGCGAAACCAAAGCATCTTTACATCTTATGCTATAATACATAAGCACCTTTTCGTAGCTAATAGCCGACGAAGTAGGAAACATAATAGCAGTATCGCGAATAGTTCCATCCCATACGCTGCCATAAGTTTGGCTATAATTAAAAGAATGTATAAGCACTGTATCACCTGGTGATTGAGCCTTTATTGATAAAGTAAATAATAGGAGGAGAATTGATAGAGTAATGACTTTCATAGTGTGTGTATTATTAGTTATAGCACATTACATAATATCTATTATATATAAGTACAATACCTATATTTATTTCGATATCAATCTTTTATATATATTTATCTTATGTAATGTACAGATTTAGTATTAAAGGCAAATTTAACAAAATTAGGCAGAAATCCAAAGTTAATTAAAATGCCACTCCTATTTTTTACTATATTTGTGCTATTAGAATAATTAATAATGAAATTTGTAAAAGCTCAAATATCTTATTTAACTGATTATAAGCTTATATATAAATTTAAGCTTATGAATATATTGGATATATATGCACCATGGGGTGCTATTACATAGGAGTTGGCAACAATAAAAATGAACACTGCAACAAA
Organism: Bacteroidales bacterium; assembly: GCA_023145955.1. Taxonomy (GTDB): domain Bacteria; phylum Bacteroidota; class Bacteroidia; order Bacteroidales; family UBA1556; genus UBA6267. Next base: position 1,459 of record JAGLDA010000008.1, on the reverse strand, counting down.
CGAGAAACAATGAAAAGATTTCTAATACCAATAATTATTCTTAGCATTTATGCTTGTTCAAATCCTAATAAAAAGGAAAACAAACAACAAAGCATTCGAGAACAAAATATAATTGACTCTTTGACAAACACTGAGATTCTTGATAAGAAAGTTTACGAATTGAAATTTAAAGAAGTTAATGGACAGGCTGTGTTGATTGGAGAAAAAATTGAGTTGCTTGATAAGAATTTAAAGACTATTGATAATATTTCTAAATTGTCAGGAAAAATCGTTGACATAAAAGGTGTTTCTGATAGTTTATTCAATAAATCAAAAGATATTTGTGATGCTTTTTGGTATGTTAAAATAGAAATAGAAAATATTATAGGGATTGTTAATGGTAGACAAGTTTTTGAAATTCAAAATTCAAATCAAGACACAATTTTTATAATTGACAGTACTCAGATTGAAATTTTGACAACAGACTTTTTAGGAATGGGAGTTGATTATGAAGGTGACCTTATGGGCTGTCCAGTTGACCAACCAATTCTAATTAAAGACACGAAAAATAATTATTTTGGACTTGTTGACCTGATTCAAAACGAATATTCAAAAAAAGCGAGTTGGGATAATGAGTATCCATTTTTTGAAATCCGAAGCGATGATGGATGTTATGATAAGATTGAATCAATTATCGTAGATGGAACAGATATTAGACTAAAAATCCACAGAAGATGGCAAGAAGGAGAGAATGATTTTGAAGTATTATTGAACTTTGCTGATAATAAATATAAAGCGGAATATTTGAATTTTGGAGAGATAAAATATGAATAATTACTGTTGCCAACACGCTATTATATTTCATGGCGGGCAAGTCGTAAACTTTAAAGATTATGGCAAATAATTAGTATATTCGTGGGCAGATAAATTATGGCATATGAAACCGCCACGTAAATATATAGCCACACGTTGTCAACAATACTAACTACCCTTACAAAAAATAAAGTTCCCATATTGCGAATTTTATATTACCTTTGCATTTTAGCATAAGAATTAAAAAATGGAGAGAATATTTGCAAAGAGCACATTGAGAGAATATTGGGAAAAATATCCTAATTCAGAGCAATACTTAAAGACTTGGTATGATACTGCGATGAGTTCAGAATGGAATAATCCTAATGCTGTCAAACAGACTTATGCAAATGCAAGTATTCTAAAGGATAGCAGGGTTGTATTTAATATAAAAGGAAACTCATATAGATTAGTGACAAAGTTCAATTTTAAAAAAAAATGGATATTTATTAGATTTATTGGGACCCATAATGAGTATGATAATATTAATGCAAACACGATTTAAATATTATAGACATGAATATAAAACTGATTAAAACAGAAAGTGATTATCGAACAGCATTAAAAAGACTTGAAGTTATTTTTGATGCAGAGATAGGTACGCAAGAAAGCGATGAAGCAGATGTGC
>JAGLDA010000079.1 GCA_023145955.1 Bacteroidales bacterium | reverse complement strand
TTGCACAGATTAATTATGATTATAAAGACTTCACCTTTGCTGAAATAAATCATATAAACCATAATAATCAGGATATAAAAAAGCAAAGTGCCATTAAACAAATCATATTGATTAGCTAATGGCACTTTTTTTTAAACCCTTGCAAATATTGTTAGATCAAAGGTGTTATTTTCTTAATTAAGGTATTAAATACTAAATGTCAATCTCCTTAAGTTTACCATCGGCCATTATTAGAATAACTTTCTTTTTTACAATGGTTTTGGTTTTAATTATGGGCTCCTCTTTTTTTACCGTTGGCTTGGGCTTTAGGTATGCACGTATTTTTAATTCATACATAATCTGTATTACGGGTTCAAAAATTCTTGGGTTTATTACAAAATCAAATTCCTTATCAACCACTGGTTTATAGTAATGTGTGGTGGTTTTTTTTGTGTGGCTACTATTGGCATCATACTTAGTATTAGTTAGCTTATTATTTACATAGGCTTGGTATTGCTGATACATTTCAATTGGGTAAACCACCTTAAAACCCTCATCCATTTGACGTTTATAATCGGCATAATCTATTTCCAAAATATCGGCTTTATGCTTTAACCTTTGCTTTAGTATTTTCGAGGCTTTTTCCATTAATTGTTCCTTCATTTGCTCCAGGCTATCCGAAAATAAATCTACCCTTACCAAGTTGTAAACCTCAGCTTTGGAGCAAGATGAGATTATAGGATTTAAAAAGTTAGGATTTTTGTACCTAATATGAATATTTTTCTTGAGCTCAAAACCTTTAGGAATTTCATTGTAGGTATCCTTACTAAAAAGTTTTTTTACAATATCATATTCGTAAACGGGGACAAAGCTTAGCATATCTACATATATTGAAATATTTTTGTTTGAACTAAGATCATTTGTAATAGATTTAATTCGTTTGTCCATTAATTCGTTTACCTCAGCAGCAGTTTTTCCGGTTTGTGTTAATCCGAAAATTGCCACATACGAATCTGCTTTCACATTTACCATGCCTTTGATTCTTACGTTTATATCGTTATTGAAAACTGCATAAGTATTAGTGGGTTTGGCAGGCAATACTGTAGCATATTGTGGGCTCGTAAAACTGGTAAAACTTGCATTCCCTCTGACTTGTGCAAATATTTCTACCATTGAAATGGCTATAATTGCAATTACTAAAATTGTTTTCTTCATTGTTTCTAAAATTATGTTGTTTGTAAATATTATTTCTTTGTGTATGGATCTAATTATCGGCCAAGTATTAAGCAGAAATCCACTATCTAAACCATCCTTTTTTCTTCTTTTTCTGTTGCTGCTGTTGAGTATTTAACGAAAGCTGTTTTTCTTTCTCTTGTTCTTTCAGTTTATCATATTTTGCCATATTCATTACAGTATGTCTTACTTTAAGGGTGTAATAAATCTGAATTCTTGCTTCAGTAAAATCGGCATTTAATACTAAATCGAATTTATTATAAGGTATTCTTTTATAATAAATCGTTTTGTTTTTGGCGCTTTGCTTTTTAATGAATTTAGTATCATCAATATCTATATTATTAATATTAACCGTAGTTCTTCTCCCATTTATGTAGATATTTTTTGCAATTTTCTTTCTTCTTTTAGCAGCCTTTACTTCTTCAATACTATTTCCCATATGAAATGCTGTATAGTTGGCATACCGCTCTATGGGGTATGCTGCACCAAAACCATCAGCCATATTCTCAACGTCTAAATGCAGCCCTAGCTTGTTATACATTTCCTTTTTGGTATTTATTATTTCGATGGCAGCTTTTCGTAATGCATTGTGAGCAGCTTGTATGTCTGCCAAATTATAATCTACCTTTACAATATCATAAATTTCTGCCTTAGCCATTAATGCAATTATTTTGGATAATTGGTTATGGTCGTAAAATAGAATATGAATATTTTTCTTCATCTGAAGCCCTGTTGGTATTTCGTTTACGGTATTGCTAAACTTTTTTCTCTCAAGTTCTAAGGAGTATATTGGAACAAAAGAAATCACATCAATATGAATATTATCCTCACTAATGCCAATTTGTGCCAATCCATCTTTTACCAAATCCAACCTCATGCTCATAAGTGAGTCTGTGATGGTAGAAGTAAGCCCATTTTGAGTAACACTAAATATTGCAGTATAGCTTGTGGCTTTCATATTGATCATAATATCGGCTTGAAGCTCCACCTGATTGTTGTATTGGGTAGTTATACTGGCGCCTTGGTATGTAGCAAATGGCATATTGTAAATAGAATTACCGATTGATTGTGCATATACATTGTATGTAATCAGTTGGATAATTAGTGCTAAAAATAATTTCATAGTTATTTGATTTAATATATTTATACTCTTTGTTTTTTTAAGCCGAAAATTGTAGGAAAAGCAATAAATGTGAGAGAATATTCCCACACAAATTGCTTACTTCACCCTAAAAACTATAGTTTTTGCTTTTAGCTTGCTTTCTTATTGATTTTATCATGCTCGATTCAAGATTTACCACATTTTGCTCGGTATTTTTGTTCTTAATATATTTATTGCGCTTAATGTTAAGATCTGCAATATTGGTTTTTACTATTTCACGACTTAGCGACATGGCAATAACATAGGCTGTTAGCTGCGAGTCATCTAGTGCTTGAATTTTCTTAGGTAAAGTTGACCGTTTCACATCTTTTATTTTCACCTTATTATTATTGTAAGCATCAACCAAATCCCAACGTTCTGTTTTATAATATTTTGATGCCTTTATGCTATTACGTTTTGTTAAATTGCTCTTGCTATAGCTCTCCGCATTTTCATCTTCGCTCACTTGCTGTGCCTTTTTTCTATGACCTTCGCTACCATAGTAAACGTAGGTTTTATTAAGTTCCTTACCGTATCTGTTTATTTCATCATCATAAGGTGTTTCAACAAAAATTGTTCGTTTATTCTGCTCTATTGCCATATATTCTCCACCACCGATTATTGCTCCACTTTTCCATTTTCCTGATACACCCGTATTAAAATCACCGCAATGAATAGTGTTTATAGTAATTCCTTTTGCTCGTGCATTTCCACAGGCTTTTTCGTAGCTATATGGTCCTTGTGTAAAGGGCTCATTACCTGCAATAAATACAACTTTAATATCCTTATTATTTTTAGACCATTCGAGCTGCTCTTGTGCATCCTTTATTGCTAATCCACAGTATTCAGAACCGCCATTTGTAGTCATGGCAAATAAAGCTGTAGAAATATCATCAAGATCGGTTGTGAGAGGAGATATCTGTTTTACAAAGCCTAATTTGGAACTAAGCCTATCGTTTCCATATTCGTAAAGTGCAATTTCTAAAATTGGATCTTTACCTTCAAATGTTGCTTTTGCTAGTTCGTCCACGAGGCTCCAAATTTGAGTTTTGGCCTGTTCAATTAAGCCATCCATGCTTCCACTGGTATCTAGAATTAGCGCGATTTGTATTTTTCGTTTTTCTTGAGTAGCGGTTATTCCTGCATCGGGATTAACAAATTGTGAGTAAATGTTAGAACTAAATATCAAAAAGGTAAAAATTAATACCATACTGATTATCGACGATTGGTATTGTGATGTTTTGTAATTTGTCATAATGCCTGTTTTTAAGATTTATAAATTGTATTGATTTTGATGCTGCTAAATTAGAGTCATAAATAGGCTAATAAATCTGCGATGAGCAAAATGGGGTTTTCATTTAGCGAACGGGTATATTGCAACAGAGAAGTCGTCATTTATTCAATAAGTATCTCAGTATTTAAGGATTTTGGTTTTAGACTTAGCCAAAAAAGAGTAATTTTACATTCTCAAAAGAGGTATTCTTAAGAATTTGCATACGTCTTTCTAAGGGTTTAATAAATACTATTTATGAAGAAAATACTGTTTCTTTTTTTAATGTCATTATTAGTTTTTTCAGCGGTCTTTGGGCAAGTGGCAAAAAGCAGTGCTTATAATAAAAGAATGAAATCGGCATACAATAACCCCAAACTCAGCGTATTGGGATTATTGGATTCTTCGGATATATACATTATTAATGATAGAGATAAATGTTTCGGTTTTTTGGAACAAGCATATTTGCTCAGCCTAAAGCGAGAGGGAATGATGTTTCAATATATGGTTTATAGAAAACTGGGTGCTTATTATGAGTATTATAAACAGCATGATTTGGCAGCAAAAAATTACGAAAACAGCATTGATAGGAAGCAATTTAAGTATAGTAAAGATGTAGGAGACAATAATTATTTTGATTTTGTACTCAAAGCTGGTGAGCAATATCGATTAGCATCAAAGCCCCAGAATAGTCTTGATATTTACAAAAAACATAAAGCTCCTAAGGATAGAATAGTGGATTTTTCTGAAGCAAAGGGTGATGCATATTTCGACTTAAAAGATTACTCAAAGGCATTGAAAGAATATAAATATGCCGAGAGCTTAACCCGAGAGCATAAGGACTATGAGCAGAATACTTTGTTGAAGTTGAAAATTGCTAAAATATATTCTGCAACAAATAATGATAAAGAATTGCAGGTATTAAATCAAGCAAATACTACTTCTATGGCTAATTCAAATAAGAAATTGCAGATTGAAACCGAGTCGGAATTAGCTGATTATTATTTACAAAAACAACTGCCAGAGCAAGAAATAATTGCTAGGAATAGTATTATTACCAATATTGATAATAATGAAAAGGAGCTAAAGGGGCAGAATGTAGATATTGAAAATATTAAGCTAAATGAGAAAGTAAAAATTGCTAAAACTTATAATTCGCAAAGCAAATCGGAAGATGCAATTGCTATTTTGGAAGATGATGATTTTGCCTTGACAATAGATAAACAAACCATTGAGAGCGGCAATTTAGAGCTTAAAAAAGAAGCCGCCAAAACATTGTCAGAGGCCTATCTTAAAATGGGTAATGAGCAAAAAGCTTTGCAAACTTATGAGCAGTATGTGGCATTACTGAATAAACTTTATAAGCAAAAGGAGGAAGAATTCAGCTCTATATCAAATTTGAATAAGCAAGTTTCGGAGAGCCAATGGAGGATAGAATTTCTGGAGAAAAATAAAGAAATTTACGATGCTGAGCTATTGGTACTTGCAAAAGAGCAAAAGTTACAAGATGAAAATATTAAGTTTCAACGGTGGTCTATTGCAACTCTTATTGCTTTTGTGGGCTTGTTAATAATACTTTTGGTTGTTGGGCTCAAGAGGTACCGACTACAGCAAAAGCATAATTTGTTTCTAGATTTAAAGTCATTGCGCACGCAAATGAACCCGCATTTTATTTTTAATGCGTTGAACTCTGTAAATGGTTTTATTGCTCGTAATGATGAGCTTAATGCCAATAAATATCTCGTACGATTTTCGAAACTTATGCGTAGTATTTTGGATAATTCTGAGTCTGATTTTATTCCTTTAAGCGATGAAGTTAAGCTGTTGGAATTGTATTTACAACTGGAGCATTCTCGCTTTGCCAATAAATTTAGTTATAATTTTGAGCTTGATAAAACTATAGATGTCAGCAGTTATCAAATCCCTCCAATGCTAATTCAACCTTATATAGAGAATGCAATATGGCATGGCCTGCGGTATAAAGACTCAGGGGGATTGCTATCGGTAAGTATTACTAATGAGAATGATATTCTTGCAATTAGAGTACAAGATAATGGAATTGGCAGAAAGAAATCTAAAGAATTAAAGAGCGAAAATCAGAAGAAGATGAAATCGCGTGGGATTAAAAATACCCAGAAGAGATTGGAAATTTTAGAAAAAATTTATAAAAAAGAAATACAACTTAGTATTAGCGATGTGGAAAATAGCGGAGAAGGAACTAGGGTAGAGATACTGATTCCTCGATTGGAAGAATAGATGTTTGTATTAAAATAATTGCCATGAAAATAAGATCAATAATTGTAGAAGATGAACTTCCTGCCAGGGAAACATTAGAGATGTATTTGGCTAAATACTGCCCTGAGGTTGAGATTATTGCTACTGCCAGTGATGCAAATCAGGCACTTGAGGTTATTAGAAATAATAAAGCTGATTTACTTTTTCTTGATGTGGAGCTGCCTTATGGCAATGCTTTCGATTTATTGGAAAAAGTGGGAGATATACAGTTTCAAACTATCTTTATAACCGCCTATGATAATTATGCATTGCAAGCTGTAAATACCGATGCCACACACTATATCCTTAAACCTATTGATATAGAGGAGTTAATAATTGCTGTGGATAAGGTAAAAAACAATATGGAAAAAAGCCAAGAGCATGATTCCGAAATAAAAAGTGTGAAAGATTATAGCTCATTGCAAAAGCGTAAATTTGTTTTTCCTAATCTTTCGGGTTTTGAGCTTATAGAAATTCACAGTATCATAAGATGTAAGGCCGACGATAATTATACAGAATTCCATTTTGAAGATGGAAGCAAAAGGCTAATTAGTAAAACCTTAAAAAAAATAGAAACCCAATTATCGGAATATGGCTTCCTCCGAGTTCACAAATCGCATTTGGTAAATCTAAACCATATCAAATCCTACCAAAAAGGCAAAGTTGGCACATTAATAATGAGCGATGATTCAGAAGTTAGCATAACCTCTAGTAAGAAGGCGGAGCTGATGGGTTTGTTGTAGATTAGAACAAGTTTAGGTTCAACTTGCAAATGCAACATTTGAGTTTAAAAATAACTCTCTAATTTCAATTTTTACTATATTGCATTTACTTGTTGAACTTAGTAAAAATCTCCTAAAACCTGTTATTTTCAATTTTTACTAACGGTCTTGTATAAGAATAGTAGCCGACTGCGTAA
>JAGLDA010000078.1 GCA_023145955.1 Bacteroidales bacterium | reverse complement strand
TCTTGCTTTACATAAATGAGAATAAACATCATTCCTGGCTCAGGAATATCTTCATAATATAATACCTCTTTATACAGTTGGCGTTTTTTTGTAATATCAATATAGCAACATATCTCCACTCCATATTTGGCAAGCATATCAGCTCTTTTGCGAGCGGTTTTGCTTGCTCCCCAAACGGCCACTTTAGGATAAAATGGATTTATTTTTTGCAAAAATGAGTTTAGAAAAGGGCTCTTGGCTTTATAAAAAGAATCTATAGAATATAAATCATCGCTACGAGTAAGCCGTTGCTCCGAGTCGTACCATTTTAGTACTTTATAGGGCACTTTACCAACCTTTACACCAGCATTTAGCCATCGCAGCCACATCTGATAATCTTCAGGGAAATCTCCTTGCTGATACTCTCCTAATTGCTGAGCAATATTTTTGCGCCACATTGCTGAGGGGTTTATTATTGGCAACTCCATAAATCTCTTAAGAAAAATTTCTTCATAAGAAATTAGAGTGTTTGCCCATAGTACAAAAGAGGCAAATCCTTGGGTATTTTCCTTATGAGGCACATACTCCACAAGGCCTCCTACTGCACCATAATCCATATTTTTTTCTAGAAAATCGTATTGAAGTTGGAGCCTGTTTTTACAACTCTCATCATCGGCATCCATACGAGCAATATATTTTCCTCTGGATATATTACTCCCTGCATTAGATGCGTACACTACCCCCTGTTTCAGTTCTCTTATTAATCTATAATTGGAATTATTATTGGCAAACTCTTGGGCAATACCTCCACTTGCATCAGTAGAATTATTATCTATCATAATGCATTCAAAGTTTGCAAAAGATTGAGCGGATATAGAGTTAAGCGCTCTACGCAATGTAAGTTCTGCATTATAAAATGGAACTATTACGGATATCTCTGGAGTATGGGTTTGCATTTTGTAAAAATAAGAAAAGCTAGTTTGTAATTAACAAACTAGCTTTTATATATTTCAATATAAATGATAATTAATTATCGTCGAGCTTCCTTAGAAAACTTAGAGCTATAGGTTTGGAATATAGAATCGGAAAATACTCGAAGCTCTTCTTGTTGATACATAGATGTTAAGCGATCCACATCTCTTACTATTACCAGAGCATTATTCTTTTCGTTTATATATTCACCAAAAACATTATCGTTATAATAAAACTGAAGATCGTGCAGAGCAATATCTGCTAAACGTTTTGCAATAGCATTAGCTTTTTCTATTTCGCCAATTTTATAGTAATTTTCCATAATTGGCACCATAAAGAAATCATAAGGAACGGTTTTTTCAGGAAGCGTCTCTTGTGCTCTGTCCAACACTGCAAGTGCTCTCTCAAAATCACCTTCCTTAACTAATTCATCAGCAAGGCGCGCAAAATTACTTCTGTAATTTCTAATGGAACGCATATGGTGCTCATCAAAATAAAGATTCTCATTATTCAATCCATCATATCTAAACACATTCATTACATTATTATACAGTATATCTGTATTAACTCTTCCATAAGACCCTAGAGTATATTTTCCAGCACTCTTAATAGGTACAAGGCGATAAGTCATTCCATCTAATTGGAAATACTGCATAAGGTCAAGATAAGCATCAGCACCAGTTGTAATAGCATAATATATTGGTCTATCCCAATTGAAAGAAGCCAACATTTCCATCATCATAAGGTTGTTCTTTTGAACAATATTCTTATTTACTTTCCATTCTACTTTATCAACAATTATAGCTGTATCTTTTTCAGCCACAGTACCATTCTTCACCACTTTCTCTTTATCTACTTTAATATATAGATGTTTTGTAGGCAAATAATTCATATTACTACCATCACGAAGAGGCATTTTCGTTTTAGAATTATTGCTAAAATAGAAATTCATAATATCTCTAATATTATAATACTGTCCTTTTTTAGCAACTCTATTCTCCTCGAAGAAATAACCCGCATCATTGGTTCCTTGTATATATTGGTCTCTACCAATACTCAGAGGAATAGGATCAGCATCATAAGATTTTCTCCTCATTTGATCAACATACCAATCGGTATTAAATAAACTTAAGTTTACAATCTTAATATCTGTACGTACACCTTCCACCTCTTGAGCATACCAAAGAGGGAAAGTATCATTATCACCATTAGTAAATAGTATTGCGTTTTTCTCGCAAGAATTAAGATAGTTTTTAGCAATATTTAAAGTATTATATCTACCAGACCTATCATGATCATCCCAATTTTGATTAGCCAATACACCTGGCACTAGCACAAGAGTGATAGCTGTAGCTGCAATAGCTGTAACCTTAGGATTAATTTTAGTTTTCAATAATTCGTATATAGCAAGAACTCCAAGTCCTATCCATATGGCAAAAGCGTAGAATGATGCTACATAAGCATAGTCACGCTCACGGGGCTGATAAGGATATTGGTTTAAATAAACAACAATTGCCAAGCCTGTCATCAGAAATAAAGATAGAACTACAATTCCGTCTTTATAAGATTTTGTTAAGTGAAATACCAAGCCCAATAAACCAAGTAACAAAGGCAAGAAATAGTACTTATTATTTGCCTTATTATTCAATAAATTTACTGGCAACATACTCTGGTCTCCCAAGCGCGCATTATCAATTGCTGGAATTCCAGAAATCCAATTGCCATGCAGTTTGCCACCATGTCCTTGAGTATCATTCTGACGACCAGCAAAGTTCCACATAAAGTATCGCATATACATATGGCCAATCTGATACTTAAAGAAGAAATTAAGATTATCACCAAAACTAGGCACCTCTATTACTTTTTGCTTTCCTTGTTCGGTTACAGTAATCTTCTTAGGATTATTCATATAACTCTTATAAACATTGGCATGAGGCGCACGCTGATTACTCCACATACGTGGGAATATCGTTGTGGCTTCTTTAGCATAAGTAGGGATTCTATTATTTCTTTCATCCGTTAAAACATAGGCTTGCTTTATGGTGTATCCTTTGTTCTTTGTATTTATTATAAATTTCTCAGCTTCATTTTTATACTGATAAAATTTAATTAAACCTCTATCTCCAATTTTAATATTCGAAGAATTTGGAAGGCTTTTCTCTACAACAACACAGTATAGCTTAGTATATACTGCAGATTTATCTTTCCATTTATTTCCTGGCTCTGTTGGAGAGTTAAAATATGGCCCTGTCAATAGTGGAGTAGTTCCATATTGCTCACGATTTAAATACGCCAACATTGATGTGGCAGACTCAGGATTATTCTCATCAATTGGAGTATTAGCATTTGATCTAATTACTAGAATAAAAAATGAAGAATAACCAATTATAAGAAAAGTAATACCAAGAATAATAGTATTAGCAATAAGTTTCTTTTTCTTTTGAGTATAGTATAAACCATATCCTATGGCTGCCAAAACTATTGCAAAATATACAATAGTGCCACTATGGAAAGGCATACCTAATACATTTACAAAGAATATTTCGAAATTACCTGCAAGAACTACAATCCATGGAATAATACCATACATAATAAATGCAAGAAGCACTATTGATAGTAAACCTGAAATAATAATTCCTTTGGGAGTAACTTCATATTTCTTAAAATAGTAAAGGTAAACCAATGCAGGAATAGTTAGTAAATTCAGTAGGTGAACTCCTATGGAAAGTCCCACAAGGTAAGCTATAAGAATCAACCAACGGAAGCCATGTCGCTTATCAGCCACATCCTCCCACTTAAGCATTGCCCAAAATACTATTGCAGTAAAGAAAGAACTTAAGGCATAAACCTCACCTTCCACTGCCGAAAACCAAAATGAATCGGTAAAAGTATAAGCCAAAGCACCCACTACACCACTTCCTAGTATTGCAATTAGGTTTGCGCCTTTAAGTTTAGACTCATCGCCTTTTGCAACTATTTTTCGTGCTAGATGTGTTATTGTCCAGAATAAAAATAGGATTGTAAAACTACTAGCAAAAGCCGACATAGCATTTACCATGAAAGCTACCTGAGACGTATCAGCAGCAAATAAACTAAAAAACTTTCCTAAAAGCTGAAAAAATGGTGCCCCAGGAGGGTGACCCACTTGTAATTTATATGCTGTAGCAATATATTCTCCGCAATCCCAAAGGCTAGCGGTAGGCTCTGCCGTTAAAAGATATACTGCTGATGCTATAGCAAATACAGCCCAGCCAATCCAGTTATTTAATTTCTGATAAACTTTCATATGTTTAAAATTTAGTAAATATGTGATATGCAGTCACATAACAAATATTTAATCATGCCCCTGTGGGTCAAAATAAGATTAAAATTTGTCATGTTCGTTTCATATATATAATTTTGTAATTTTTATTGAATAAATAGAATTCTAAAGTTCTAACTTTAGTCTATAATTTTTCAAGCCACGAATTTAGAAAAAAAACGGTGTTAATGAATACTTATTATGTCTTTAACAAAAAATAATATATTAACTGGCAATTAGCACCTAACTATTTCGTTTCCAAAGTCCATATTTGCTCATTATCCCAATTAGCCCTTATGGTGATAATCTTATTTATATAATAGATTCTCTCAGGTAAAATACGCTTTTCCAAATCACCTCTATCCCATTTCCCATTATTATTTTTATCTTCAATGGCCTTAATTTTATATTTGCCAGGAATCATATAAGGATATTTTACTATTTGAGATTCATGTATAACATTTTCCATTAATACATCTTCCTTTGCATTTAATAATTGAATGATAAGAGGACTTTCACCAGAGTACTTCACATTCAAGTCCAAGCTACCATACTCACGCATTTCGGTAGTTTCAAAAGTTTTTTCAAGGGAATCGTTAGTCGAAAGGTATAAATCGAAGAATGTACTATCTTGTACTACCAATTTATATTTTTTACGCTCTTGAAATTTTGCTTTTATAGATATTCTCTGCTTTTTTTCCTTATCTACCACCCGAGTTTCAATTTTTACTGGTATCCATAAAGTATCTCTAGCTTGGTAAAGCTCTATACGCTCATGTTTGTAATTATCAAGTGGAACTTTAAAATTAAAACTTAATTCCGAGAAAAAATGCACTGCCTTAGTAACATTATTTGAATAATCAATTTTAGGAATTACCTTTTTTACAACAGTACTTTTACCATCTTCCTTAGTTTTTTTTCTTCCAAAAAGCCCCCCTCCAGTATTTACACTTTTCTTTTTCTTATTTGCCAAAACAATCTCCAAAGTATCTAAATGCAAATCACCATCAGCAATAATTACATCTATAGAGTCTTTATCTATTCCCAACAAAAAGCACGTAACACTATCGCCATCATTGCCATAAACATCGTAATGCCAGTTTGCCTGAGGGGTAAAATCTAATGGTATTAGATTAAAATCTTTTATTGGTTTATTAAACGTAAAAAGCACTTTATGAGGTGGGAATATCTTCCTACTGATAAACTTAATATCTTTAGGCCATTCTTCAAAAACAAAAAGATTCAAATCCTCAGGTTTTTCCTTAGCAGGCTTCACGCTATCATTTGCAATAAATTCCGAAGGATGATAAGGTATTACAAGGTTTTTACAAAAAGCTATTTCCTCGCCTTCTTGGTCGTAAATATAATTTCTATTTGCATCCTTCAGAGCATAAATCTGATATTCTCCTGGAGCCAAATTATGAAGAAAGAAATTACCTCTACTTTGTGCTTTTGTTATATAATATGGTTTCTCTTTATATATAACGCTATCATCTTTCGACTTATAAAGCATTATAAATAGCTCATCATAATCGCTATGGTCAAAAGCCTTTACAGCTGTGCCTTCCACAATCAGAGAGTCTACAATATTGCCTGTAGAAAATACATAAGAAAAATTATGTACTGGGAGTTTTTCCTTAAAATTAACAACAGCATCACCAAAAAATATAGTATAGGTGGTATTTTCTTTTAACGAATCTGGCAACTCTACAATAAGCTTCTTGCCACTAATGCTAACTACTGGTTTTTCTGGCATTTGTGGCGATACTACCAATTGTTGGGTTAACTTTTCAAGTACAATATATTCATCAAATTTTATTACAATCTTTTTATCAATAAAATTCACGCTTCCATTGGCAGGTTTATAACTTAGAGCTATTGGGGCAGTTGTGTCTTTTGGCCCACCTGTAGGTCTCACTACAGTAGCACAAGCACTAATGAATATTACTAATACTATTGCTATATATGTATTGATTCTTTTTTGCATAAAAATATTTTTTTCCGTGGCAAAGATATGATAAATAGCTATTGGAAGCAGAGGCTTATTGCATAATAATAAGGGCAAATACTTCTAAATAAATTAAAGATCAAAATTACAAAGTCATGTATATAATACTAATTGTGAAATAACAACTAAAAAATATCATATAAGAATCAAAGCATATTTTAATTATTTTTGTATTGAATCTATATCCACTATATGAAGCATTTATACATCTTAATATTCTTTTTATTAGCATTCTCATATTTGAGTATACAATCTTTTGCCCAAGAAATTAAAGATACTGTAAACACAAGCACTATGCATACTATCAATAGCATGGATGAACCTATACGTATAGGCTTGGTACTTAGTGGAGGCGGAGCCAAAGGCTTGGCACATATTGGAGTTTTGAAGGTACTTGAGGAAGAGGGGATTTATGTAGATTATATTGGTGGTACAAGTATGGGTGGACTTGTTGGTGGCTTATATGCCAGTGGATATTCTCCTTGGGAGCTTGATTCAATAACAAAATCTATGCCTTGGACAAAGCTTATGAGTGATGAATCTGAGCGTTCAGATTTAACTTTAGATGAGAAAAAGAGTAAAGATCAATATCTTATGAGCCTTCCTGTTACTGGCTTTGTTCCTGGTCTTCCAAAAGCATTACGTGCTGGGCAATTAGTTTTAAACTACATAAATAAGCTTACATGGCCCGTTGCTGACATTAAAGATTTCTCGAAACTTCCAACACCATTTTTCTGCGTTGCTACCAAACTAGAAACAGGAGATACTATGGTACTTAAAAATGGAGAACTTGCCGTTGCTTTAAGGTCTACTATGTCGATTCCTACAATATTTGAGCCCGTAAAATATCAAGGAGAGGTACTTATTGATGGTATGATGGTAAATAATTTCCCCGTAGATGTAATGAAAATGAACCCAGATATTGATTTTATTATTGGTGTGGACGTGGGTTCTCCATTGCTTAAAGTAGAGGAAATAACAAGCATACTTGGCATATTAGAACAAACGAGTAGCTACCATGCTTATAATCGTTTTTTGCAAAATGTAAAATTAACAGATTTATATCTTAAGCCTAATGTTGAGGATATATCTGCATTAGACTTTGAGGATGTAGAGAAAGTAATAAG
This sequence comes from Bacteroidales bacterium, assembly GCA_023145955.1. Taxonomy (GTDB): domain Bacteria; phylum Bacteroidota; class Bacteroidia; order Bacteroidales; family UBA1556; genus UBA6267. The sequence continues at coordinate 6,478 of JAGLDA010000078.1, read as the reverse complement.
CAGAGGCGAAGAGATTGCTCGGGCAAACATTGATATGATTAGGGCTCTTGCAAAAAAAGCTAGAGATAATAAAGCCCAATACGAAAAGACAAGAGAAGAAAAAAAGCCAGAAATGATTAATTTATCTGAGGTTATTATTGATGGTCTCGATAGAGTTCCTAAAAATATGATTCTAGGGCGAATTGGTCTTAATATACCTGGAGTAAACAATATTCTTCACGTGAATGAGGCTATTGATAGATTATACAGTAGTAACTATTTTAAGTCTATTGATTATAAACTTGAAAAGCAGCTAAATTCATATATTTTGAAGATTACAGTGATAGAAAAATCCGAGAATCTTTTTGAAGTTGGAGCAAATTACAACTTTGACTTAGGAGCAAACCTAAAAATAAATTTTGTATTTAACAATATAATATTTAAAGGGTCAAAAACCAATCTTTCCATAAAGATGGGAAATACTCCTGCTGGTGAACTAACGTTTTTATCAGAAAGAGGAAAAAGAGTTGGCTTTGGCCTTGATTTAGGTTACCAATCGCGCCCTTTCCTATTATATAATAGTGATTATAATAGTATTGTTGGCAAATATTATACTCGATTTGCAAATATTACTGCTTTTGGAAATATAAACTATTCTAATAATGCTGTATTTCAAATTGGGTTAGATTTTGAGTTTTTTGATGTAAATGCTGAGGTATCGCCAATCCCCATTGCCGATTTGGGCATTCTATACAATAATATTTATGGAAAATTTACTAATGATACTTACGACAATAAGTATTTCCCTACAGAAGGAACATATTTTAGTGCCATAGCAAACGTTATTAATGTAGGAAGGCCAGAGTCTGGCATATACTCAAAAATTAAAATAGGAACAGTTTTTAATATTACCAAAAGGCTAGCCTTTTTACCAAAGATATTTATAGGAGGATTGTGGAGCGAACATAGTGCTACTGAATATGCATATTACTATATTTTGGGTGGTGGCAATGAGTCTGATTATTCAAATTCAGTATATATGCCAGGTGTACCTTTCAGTGCTAGTGTATCAAATAATATTTCTGTAACTTATTTAGATTTTAGATATCAACTTTGGGATAGTCACTATATCTTTTTAAAGCCCAGTGCTGCATTAACGGCAAATTTCTTTGAAGAGCTAATTACAAATTCTACATTTATTTCAGCGGCAACACTTGGTTATACATATAAATCGCCAATTGGCCCCGTGGGTGTTCAATTTGGAACTTCAAATCTAAATTCAACCTTAGTAACTTATCTATTTATAGGAATGGATATATAGCCATAGATGGATGCATAAAGTTAAATTATTGCTAAGGACTAAGTAATAGGAGTGATTTATTGTCGTAATATTTAATGGTTTGATAATTTTTTTGTTAGGCCTTCCTTAGGAAAAGAGAGGTGGCCAAATTGCCATAGTAATAAGTTCTTTTCTAAATATATTTTCAAGCAATTTGGTCGGAGGATTTTTTTGTTTTCATAAAATAATTTCACGACATTATTTGTTTCTCATTACTTAAATAGCAAAAGCTGATATCTTTCCTTCTATTTGATCTAATATACTTAAAGCCTTTGTTGCTTCATCCAAATTATTAAACCTATTGCCAATTTGCTGCTCTTTATCAAAGGCTATCAAACTATTTTCTAAATAATTATCCCGCTTTTCAAATTTGCGAGAATACTTTATCATCCCATCCTTAGTTAGGCTATTAAAATCACTATTCTGAATATCTAAATACAACAATCCCTCGTCATTAAAAACTGATAGCTCTCGGTATTTTTTTGTAGCAATATTGCTTATATTAATACTAACACATGCAGCATTATCAAACTCCAAACGAGCATGTATAAGATTAGAAGTATCACTATTTACAGAAATCTTTTTGCAATTTGCATTTATAAATCCTAGAGTCAACGTTATTTCTTGATGCAAACATTGCATAAGCTGTTCACTACTGTCTAGTTCACCTTTATTGCTATTTACACTTCTTCGTATTTCTATAAATGAAGGATTATTTGAGCATTTCATAGCTTTTATAATCATCGGGTTATGAAAATCCCTAATGGCAATAAAAATATCTACTCCTGCCTCCCTATTAACCGATAATAACTCCTGTGCTCTATTTGCATTTATAAGAAAGCGCTCTTCCAAGAAAATATTCTTATTACATTTAATAGCCAATTTCGCATTTTCAATATCTAAGATATGAGGATTTACAAAATCAATAATATCATTCTGACCTATAGCATCTAATGGATAAGCATAGCACTTAATATCGTACCTATCGGCAATTTTTTTTGCAGCAATTGTATTATGCCCATAAATACCCGTAAGCATAAAATTCTCATTTCTTTTAATTTGAGTTATATGCTCATCAATATCGTTTCCTAAACCAAAAATTGCAACATGCTTCATATAATAAAAGATGTTTCTTTCAATTGATAAAAATTGTTTTATCAAAAATAAGTCTATTTATTAAGCTATAAAACACTTAAATTTGCAGATAATTAAACTACGATTGTTAATAATTAAAGTATATAAATGACTGATACATATCGACATAAGGGAATGCGCCGCGCTTTGGTTGAAGAAATAACAAATAAAGGAATTACAGATATGTCTGTATTAAAGGCTATTGGCAAAATCCCTCGCCACGAATTCCTCGATTCTTCATTTGATCGATTTGCATATAATGATGTAGCATTCCCCATTGGTTCTGGTCAAACTATTTCGCAGCCATATACTGTTGCTTTTCAATCGGAGATGCTTGAAATAAAACGTGGCGATAAAATTCTCGAGGTAGGAACTGGTTCTGGATATCAAGCATGTGTTTTGTCCGAGCTCGGAGCTAAGGTTTATAGCATTGAGCGTCAGAAAAAACTTTATGATAAAACCTCTAAATTTCTTAGCAAACTTGGTTACCATTTAAACCTTTTTTATGGTGATGGATACGCTGGACTTCCTACTTATGGGCCTTTCGACAAAATTATTATTACTGCTGGAGCGCCAGAAATTCCAAAAAAATTACTATTACAACTTAAAATAGGAGGTTGGATGGTTGTGCCAATTGGTGGTGATGATGGTCAGGTGATGACTAAAGTTACTCGCATAGGCGAAAAAGAATTTAATCAAGAGACTTTTGGTGATTTCGCTTTTGTTCCTATGCTCAAAAATAAGGCAAAATAGATTTATGGCAAACTTAATGAGCATTTTTTACTTTGACAAGTAAAAATGTTAATAGTGAGGTTAATGTAAATATTCCAATGAACCATAATAATAACTCAATACCATTTTGCGTTTTATATAATGCTGTTGCAATATTTCCAATAATCAACCATTGAACTACATAGAATATGGTTACATTTTTACCCATCCATTCAAGAAAATTTGTAATAATATTTGAGGGAAATGATGTTATGAAATTAAATAATATTGTCCAAAATATCATGAAATTAAGAGTAAACAAATAATATAAAAAATTATGATGGTAATAAACATGAAGATTTGCAGCAATTGAAATTCCATAACCAATACTGCCAATAAGTATTATAGCACTAATTATAAGAATCAGTATTTTGTATGTTTGATTTTCGGTAATGCGGGAAATTGATGGTAATATGAGATAAAAAACATAACCCGTAAGTGGATAAGCTAACCATGGCAAAAATGGAAAATATGACCACCAACTGTCACTATAAATAAATGCTGTAAAGTATGATATTGCTCCTGAGTTTTCGGGAAATGATACAAATTTACCTATTACAAAAATGAAAATAATAGCCAATACATAAGGTATAGTCCGCTTTTTAAAAAGTATATTAAACAACGAAAGTGTAATAATACTAAGCCCTGCAAGAAATAGAATGTCAACACCAAATAAATAAGGCAACGGGCTTGTCTCAATTGTGTTATTATAGATTTTATAATATAAATGTAAATTTAATCCAACATTTAGTATTAATCCACCAACAATTAGTTTTATTCCACGCATTATGGATATTGAAATATTACTATTTCCTAATGCAATAAAATAACCCATAACAGCCATAAAAATTGGCGCAGCAGGTGGCCCTCCTAAAAACAACAATACCGAACCAATATTACTATCAAATATTTGCTGTTGAGCAAATAGTTCAATTAAATGAACTTGTACCATCAGTAATACAGCAACACCTTTTAGTATATCAGCAGTTCTATTTCTTGTGTTTTTCATCAGCTTCAATTTTCATGATGGAAAGATACATGTTTTATTTAATATAGGTTTTTTATTTTAAATTATAATTTTAATGCCTATGCCTCAGCACATGACAATAATAACTTTTAGACGCAGATTGCACAGATTAATTATGTTTAAAAAGGTTTCAGCTTTGCTGAAATAAATCATATAAAACCATAATAATCAGCGTCTAAAAAATAGTTACGACTAATATTAAATCGGTTAATTTCAAGCGTTTATTAAATATGCTGATAGATAATAGTCTAGAATAATTTCTTTTTCAGCATCCTATAATAAACATATTCTCAATTTATTAAGTGTCACTACTAATTGACGCGTAAAAAAACTGTCATGTACTCAGCGCCTATACTATATTTCTTATTTAAAAAAAACAAATTGTTGTTTAGTTAAAATCCTTCTACCAAATTACTCACGAATTCGTATTATGGGTTGTAGTATTAATTACTACAATTTTGAATTAAAACATTTTGTATTTTAGCGGCTTTCAAAAACAGTTAAGCAAATTTTTAGGGTATTAATCCTTATTTTTCCTGAGATTAATTCTCGCCATATCTATGAGAAGAAATTTTGGCTAATTGTAAATAGACTAAAATACAAATAATATGCTAAAGAAAGTACCACATACATACGTAATAGTATTTGCAATTCTTATAATTGCAGGTATCACCACATGGTTTGTGCCTGGTGGCGAATACGAGCGAACAACCAAAATTGTTGATGGAGTATCGAGAACAGTTATTATTGATGGATCTTTTCATCAAGTAGAATCACAACCACAAACATGGCAAATTTTCTCTGCATTTTTTAATGGTTTTGAGAAACAAGCAGGAATTATTGTTTTCATACTTATGATTGGTGGGGCTTTCTGGATTATGAACCAAAGTAGAGCAATTGATGTGGGTATATATTCATTTCTAAATTTTACAAAAAAGATTGAACATTGGAGGGCTCTTAAATTTATAGGTGTCGATAATGTAATACTGATACTTATAATGACAATGTTTAGTGCTTTTGGGGCCATTTTTGGCATGAGTGAGGAAACTATAGCTTTTATAATTATCATCGTCCCCTTGGCCATAAGTATGGGTTATGATTCTATTACTGGTGTGGCAATAGTTTTTGTTGCTGCAGGATTGGGTTTTGCAGGAGCTATTCTCAACCCTTTTACCATAGGAATTGCTCAGGGACTTTCTGATTTACAATTATTCTCCGGCATGGGCTACCGAATGGTTTCGTGGGTGGTTATCAATACTGTAGGATTCTCTTTCATACTTTTATATGCAAATAAAATTAAGAAAAATCCTAACAAATCCCTTACATACGAGATTGATGATTATTGGCGAAAGCGAAATTCTGATAATTCTATAGATAATATAAAGGTTCACACACCTATCTCTGCATGGATTTCCTATTTTATAGTGCTCGCAACAATAATTACTTACGCATATATATACCCAACTACAGAACTTCATGTGGGTACACCACCATTTTCCACCTATCCCATTCTACCAATATCGGCAGGGCTATTTGCTATTATTGGATTTATGAGTTTAAGAAAATCAGTACACTTTTTTATACTTACCTTATTACTGTTCACAATTATATTCCTAATTGTAGGAGTTATGGGCTACGACTGGTATGTGATGGAAATAGCAACTCTATTTTTTGTGATGGGATTGATGTCGGGAATAAGCATGAATTACGATGCCAACCTAATAGTAAAACACTTTATTGATGGCGTAAAAGATATTACTTCTGCTGCTTTAGTAGTAGGGCTTGCTGGTGGTATAATACTTATTTTGCAAGAAGGAAAAGTAATAGATACAATACTTAACAGCCTATCTTCATCAATGGAGGGCATGGGTAAAGTTGGCTCTGTGGAGATGATGTATGTAATTCAAAACGTGATAAATGTAATAATCCCTTCGGGTTCAGCTAAGGCCGCCCTAACAATGCCTATTATGGCTCCTTTTTCAGATGTGATTGGCATAAGTCGTCAGGCCACCGTTATGGCATTTCAGTTTGGTGATGGATTTACCAATATGATAACGCCAACATCAGGAGTACTAATTGGAGTGCTTGGCGTGGCACGTATCCCATACGATATTTGGGTAAAATGGATTTGGAAATTAATCTTTGTGCTAATAATTGTAGGTGCTTTATTACTAATCCCTACAGTACTTATGACTTTGGAAGGGTTTTAGATTAAGTATTTGCAGCGA
>JAGLDA010000077.1 GCA_023145955.1 Bacteroidales bacterium | reverse complement strand
TTTGGATGATTAACGACAAGCCAGGTATTGTTGCAAAAGTTATAGTTGAAAAAGAAGACCACTTTGGCGGGCTAGTGTATAAGATGTTTGAATTGACTGGAATCAATAATAAATAAAAGACATTACTATGAAAGCAAAACTACTATTATTCATCTCTTTAATATCGGTATCTTTATTTGCCCAAAATGTAAACATTCCGGATATTAATTTTAAACAAGCATTATTAAACGATAATAATATAAACACAGTAGATGATGGCGAAATCTCTTTTAGTGAAGCAGAAAACGCTACCTCAATTACTGCAATAGAACTAGAAATAGAAGATCTTACAGGGGTAGAAGCATTTATTAATCTAACACTATTAGAAGTTTCAAGAAATAAGATTGCAAATATTGACATCACACCACTAACAAAACTTACTCGACTGTATGTTGATAGAAATTTATTAACAGAAATTGAGCTAGGATATAATACAATATTAGAAGAACTTTACGTAGATGCAAATCACCTAACTAGTCTGAATGTTAAGAATAATACATCTCTAATCAGACTTTGGGCTAAAGGTAATAATTATACCGAAATATGTGTTTGGGACATAGAATTTGCCGAAAATTTAGAATCTTCTGAGTTTTTCAACAAAGACGCTTCAGTAGATTGGACTACTGATTGTATATGTGTTTGCTCGTATGTATTAACACTTAGTGATGTATCCTTTGAAAATGGAACTATTTCGAACTTTGTAAATGATACGGAAAAAAGCATAATTATTCCGAGTGAACTAGACGGACAACCAGTTACATCAATTGCCAGTTCAACCTTTTACAATAAAGACTTAACGTGTGTTGATATCCCAAAAGGTATTACATCTATTGGAGCACATGCTTTTTGGGGAAATAAACTTAAGAACATAAAAATACCACCGGGCGTAACTGTAATTAATGAATGGAGCTTTTCCTATAACGAATTAGATAGTATCGACATTTCGGATAACGTCACCAAAATAGATAGGTTTGCTTTTTTAGGAAATAATTTAAAGAGTGTTAATTTACCAGATGGAGTTGACATTAAAGCTGCTGCTTTTAATGATAATATCATTAACACTGTGAATGGTAAGAACTCTAACGGAACATTTTTTAAAAGATATAACGCTGTAATATCTATTGTCTCGTATGGTGGAGGCAATACTGTAATAGAAAGTGATATAATTACCACTGAAGTTACTTCCCTAGGAAACTATGCATTTACTAGAAATAAGCTGAATAGTGTTGTAATACCTAATAATATTACATCCATCGGAGAGCACTGCTTCTCAAACAATAACATAAAAAAAGCAGTTTTACCTATTAATATTGATGAAATACAAAAAGGTACGTTTCTAGACAATGAATTAACCAGTATTGAAATTCCTAGTAGAGTACGTTATATAGGAGAGTATGCTTTTTCTGATAATGAACTAGTTACAATAGTACTCCCTGATGGAATTAAAGACATTAAAAAGTGGGCATTTTATTCCAATAAATTAACAAGTATTATTATTCCTAATTCGGCAACGCGAATAGAAGGAGGAGTTTTTAATTCAAACAAGATTACTAGTATAAATGGCGAAGCATCAAACGGAATTGTTTATGGGTATTTTGATAATGAAGAGATAAATATATATAAGATAATTTCGTATGGGGGAGAAAAAGACATTGTTGATTTTATTCCCGAAATAGTTACTCACATCGGAACAAATGCTTTTGCTCGAAATAATATTTCTAGTGTAATCATTCCTGATAATATTTTATCTATTGGTGTAACAAGCTTTCAGTATAATGAATTAATAGACATTGATATAAATAATGTGGTCTCTATTGGCGAAGGTGCTTTTCT
>JAGLDA010000076.1 GCA_023145955.1 Bacteroidales bacterium | reverse complement strand
TTCATTATAGTAATCGTGCTGAAAATATAGGTAAATATCTTCTTTTGCAGCTTCATTTAGGAATTCCTCCTTTTCGCTAAGGCTTAGTAAAGGCTGAATATCATTTGCCGAAATATATGGTAGTGGCAAAGCTGCAACATAAGGAATAAAATCTCCCATATAGGCAATCTTTTTGTCTTTATATTTAATTATAGGCACTATATTGCCAACAGTATGTCCATTGTAAATACGGAATTCTATATTAGGAATATACTCACCATTTTTCTCAATAAGTTTTAATTTCCCTGCTTCTTTTATAGGAATAAAATTATCTCTAAAATATGAGCCAGCTTCTCTCTTATTTGGATTCAATGCCCAATCCCATTGTGCTTTACTAACCCAATGTATTGCATTTGGAAAATATAGCTTTATTTGGTCACCTTGGTAATATGTGGCTCCCCCAATATGGTCATCGTGAAGGTGGGTAATAATAACATCAGTTATCGACTCTGGTTTTATCTCCGCTTCCTTAAGAGAATTTGATAGGCTATTTGTATCCTGAATATATTTGAACTTATAGAATTTATCGCCTCTCTTACTGCCCATTCCTGTGTCAATAAGTATTTTTCTGTCATCAGTTTCAATCAGCATAAGTCTGCTACTCATCAATATACAGTTATTTTCATCGGCAGGGTATAACTTACTCCATATGGTTTTTGGAATAAGCCCAAAACCAGCGCCTCCATCCATTTTCCAATCTTCTGCTCTTATATTACTTATCTTCATTTTATATAATTATGTGCAAATACTAATATGCTAAAATAAAGGTTTTATTGTTTGCATATTTAGTTTTTTACAAAGGATAATATGATGAGAAATTCTATTTTTTAAATAAATAATTTAGACGCAGTTTTATTAGGATAAAATAGGTTTCAGCGTAGCTGAAATAAAACATAAAAAATCGTAAGCTGTTTTTTCAGATAATGTACTGATTAAATAACGTTAGGCTGTGTGTTTTGAAGAAAAATAGGGCACTACAGGATTTAAAGTGATGAAATAATAACATTTTACATATTGATAATGTAGCCCTTTCAGGGTTTTATAAGCAACATTTATCTTTCTTTATAATAACATCAGTCCTTTGGACTTACTTTGTCATAAATAATGGTTCTTTTAAGTGTAGATATTCCTGAATAATTCATTATTAATAATAGCACGAAATCCCGAAGGGATGAAAGTATTATAATTATATAATATCTAAACTACATTAAAACCCTGAAAGGGTGACATAATACATGTAATAAGCACGTTCACTAAGAGACTTTGAGTCAATAAACGCTTAATTCATTAGTAAACATGTATTTAGAGTTATTTTTTTATATTTATACCTTAAAGCTACCACTCTAAATCCTGTAGTACCAAAAATAGTAAGCTATTTTTCAAAAGGTGTATTGATTGAATAACGTCAGGCTGAGTGTTTTGAAGAAAAAAGCGTAAGCTATTTTATAAAAAATGTACCGAAGCCGGTCGTTATCTATCGCCACTTCCCTTAACCATTTTCTGATATTCAGATGCATTTGCTGCATCAATCTCTATAAGGAAAGCTTTAGCTTTTTTCATCTCATTAGGTTGAGAATCTTTAAAAATACCAATAAACTCATCACGTTTAGCATCGAGTAAGGTATTCATTGTATATAAGCCAATTCGCGCTTTATGCACATTCTGCAATAGTTTAAGAGAGTTTAAGGCCTCTACTCTTCCCTTGCTTAAGTTCTCAAACATCTCGTCTAAGCCGTTTCTATGATATTTGTATAGAAAGTTGCGGTAGTCTTCATATCTTGAATTCTGGATATTTTCCAGATACCAATATCTATTTTTCTCACTACCCATAGATGCCCAGCCAAGAAATCCGGAGCTTGAAGCATTATTTATTATTGTTTGAGCATGATTATAGTACTCTGTTCCTCCTAAAGGCGAAAACGAATCGAAATCAGTGCCTATTATTATAAATGCATAGTAAGCCAAAATTGAAGTAAGGTTACTAGTATAGGAATTTATGTCAAAATTTAAAGGGTCATGCTCCACCCATTTAAACGACACTTGCTTGTCTATAATATTAAGCATAGGTGAGTCGTAGGAGCTATTGAATACTGGGCGGCGCGATTGCACTTGCATATTTGCTTTATAATTATCGCGCGAGGTGCCATCTTTAGAAAAGGTTATGGATATTGTGCATTCAATTCTCTCTTCTGTTTTAAACTGCCTATTTGTCCATTGCCTATTATTCATAAATTCATAAATACCACTTTGTAGAGTTTTGAATCTAGATTTATCGGTGTCTTCTACTTGCTGATCGTTAAGTTGCACCTGGCAATTAAGCTCTTGAGCATCAACAAAAACACTGAATATCAGTCCTAAAAATAAAATAAGTATTTTATGCATTAAATCAATGTTTCAATTTTTTCAACAATATCTTTAGCTACTTCAACTTTAGTTTTTAAGGGGAAACTCTGAGGATGTTTGTCCTTATCTATTAATGTAATTTGATTTGTAGAATGGCCAAATCCAGCTCCTTTATCTTGCATAGAGTTTAAGACTATTAAATCAAGATTTTTGTTTTCAAGCTTTATGATAGCGTTTTCAATTTCATTATTAGTTTCTAAAGCAAAGCCAATAAGTATTTGATTATCTTTTTTTCTTTTCCCCAAGGAAAGAAGAATGTCTTTAGTCGGTTTTAGTTCTATTTTTGGAATAGAATTTCCTTTTTTTATTTTCTGCTCAGCAATATCTGCTGGAGCGAAGTCAGCCACAGCAGCAGTCATAATTATAATATCCATTTCAGCAGAAATATCATTACAAGCGTCATACATTTGCTCAGCAGTGGTAATATTTACAACTTTCGAAATACTATCAGCAGGAGTAATATTTACAGGGCCACTCACAAGGAATACCTCAGCGCCTTTATCGGCAATAGCTTCAGCAATTGCATATCCCATTTTCCCTGAGGAATGATTACCAATAAATCGTACAGGGTCAATAGACTCATATGTTGGTCCAGCAGATATTAATACTTTCTTGTCAGTAAGAGGAGTTTTTTTATTAAAAAAGTCATTAATCTTATCAAAAATAACTTCGGGCTCTTCCATTCTTCCCATACCACAAAGGCCACTAGCAAGCTCTCCTTCCGTAGGCTCAATAATTATATGCCCCCATTGCTTAAGTTGCTCAATGTTTCTGCTAGTACTAGGGTGTTTATACATATCCAAATCCATTGCAGGAGCAAACATTACTTTAGATCGTGCGCTTAAATATGTAGTTAGTAGGTGGTTGTCGGCAATACCAGCAGCCATTTTAGCCATTGTATTAGCTGATAAAGGAGCCATTAAAAAAAGATCGGCCCAGCGGCCAAGCTCCACATGAGAATCCCATTCTCCGGTGTTTTTATCGAAAGCAATACTACTCACAGGTCTATTAGAAACGGTGCTCAATGTAAGTGGTGTAACGAAGTCTTTTGCAGCCTCCGTCATCACTATTTGTACATTAGCACCTGCTTTGCGTAGTAATCTAACTAAAATAGGAATTTTGTAAGCAGCAATGCTTCCAGAAATTCCTATCAAGATATTTTTTGCTTTCAGCATAAGAAAAGAGTTTTAGAAATTATCCTTACTTTCTTCTTTAAGAGGATTGCGATGGTATACATCATTATGCAACAACTGGTGAATAGCCATTAGTGTTGGCTTTGGCAAACGCTCATAAAAACGTGCAATCTCTATTTGCTCACGGTTTTCGAAAACCTCTTCTAGAGTGTCGTTATTAACTTGAAACTCAGAAACTTTCTCGTTAAGCTCTTCTTTAAGGTCGTGCCCAATTTGATTTGATCGCTTAGCTAAAATTGCAAGAGATTCATAAATATTATTAGTGCCTGCCTCTAATTCTACCACATTTAATGATTCTGCAGTAGTGTCTGTTTTTATAGTTTTATAATCCATAATATATAAATTTATTCTCTATTTTTTTTTGTTTTTAATCTTCTCAATATTGTGTTTTGCAGAGTTTTTATACTTCTCTGCTTTCTTAAAATATTCACCTTCAGGAAACACTGCAATATAGTCATTATATGCTATCAGAGTATTTGTATATCTCTCTTCTTGCTTATAATGAATACTTTTACTTGCATATATATAATCGGCCTCAATAGTTAGAAATAGGGCTTCTTCCTTAAAAGGAGACCCAGGGTAGTTTTTCAGATGTCTTTTAAAAGCATATACTGCTGCCTTATAGTATTCTGTTCTTAAGTATTGCTTAGCATTTTCAAAATCTTTCACAACTAGTTTCTTACGCAACCTATCCATGATATCATTAGCCTCAGCTACTTTATCGCTTTCTGGATACATATTTATAAACATCTGCATTTCACTAATGGCAGTTCTTGTACTCGACTGATCTAAGTTCTCAGGTGGAGAATCCAGATATTTGCAATATGCACTTAAATATAAACATTCTTCTGCGTATGTACTCTTAGGAAATGTTTTTGCAAAATACTTGAAATGATAACTTGCAACCATGTATTCCTCTTGCTGATAATATGTCTGTGCATAATAGTAATAAGCTTTTTCTAACCTATTTGTACCACGTAGCAATACAATTAGCTCATCAAAAAGCTGCTGCGAATGATAGAAATCTTCTTCTTCATAGTATTTCATAGCAGCTTCGTACTTCTCGTCAGGAGAGCCGTGCTTTGCCAATTTTTGATACTTACTACAGCTACTTAAAGCAATAGTAATAACAAAAAACAATATAATTTTTCCAATTCTAAACATGGCTGCAAAAGTAGTTATTTGTTTAATACGGTGCAATGTTATATTACCGTTTAGTTTTATAAATTATTGTGTTAATTTTTATTTTTTTATGAGCAATAAAAATATTTGTAATTATCACGTTATCAGATGTAAATGATGGTGTGCCATTGCCAATGTTGCTAAAAGCGTCCTTATATATATAAAAATTTATTTACTTATTTTGAAAAAACTAGTAATAAATTATCAATTAGAATTACTTTTGCAACCTTAAGTAAAGTAAAATTCAAATGAATAAAGAACCAATAATACTTGGAATAGAGTCGTCTTGTGACGATACATCTGCAGCAATTTTGAAAGGGCAAAAGATATTGTCAAATATTATTGCGGGGCAGGATGTGCATAAAAAATATGGAGGCGTGGTTCCTGAATTAGCATCTAGGGCACATCAACAAAATATTATTCCTGTTATTGACCAGGCAATAAAGAAGGCTGGTATTACAAGTGCAGATATTTCAGCAATAGCAATTACTCGTGGGCCTGGGCTTTTGGGATCTTTATTAGTAGGTACTTCCTTTGCCAAAGGTTTTAGCTTGGGGCGTAATATTCCTATGTTAGAAGTGGACCATTTGCAGGCGCATATTCTTGCTCATTTTGTAGATCAGGGTCAAGATATGCCTGAGTTTCCATTCCTTTGTCTTACCGTTTCGGGTGGACATACTCAGATAGTAAAAGTTTCTGAGTATTTTGATATGGAAATAATAGGGAATACTATTGATGATGCTGCTGGTGAGGCTTTTGATAAAACGGCTAAAATCCTTGGACTTCCATATCCTGGTGGTCCTCATATTGATAGATTGGCAAAAATTGGTGATGAAAATAGATTTAGCTTTCCTTTTCCCAAAATTCAAGGCTTAAATTTTAGCTTTAGTGGAATTAAAACTTCATTTCTTTACTTTGTTCGCGATGAACTTAAGAAAAATGATGATTTTATTGAAGAAAATCAAGCAGATTTAGCTGCATCAATGCAGAAACTTATTGTGGATATTCTGATGGGAAAAATGAAAAGAGCTTCCAAAGAGACGGGGATAAAACAAATTGCTATAGCTGGAGGAGTGTCGGCAAATTCGGGACTTAGAGATGCCATAAAAGCTGGTGAGGAAAAATTTGGATGGAAAACGTATATTCCAGAGTTTCAATTTACAACCGATAATGCTGCAATGATTTCTATAGCAGGCTACTTTAAGTATCTTAAAGGAGAATTTTTGCCTATGAATTTTGTTCCCTATGCTAGAGCATTACATAAAAAGGGGAGAGTTTAAACATATATATATTATTGTTAATTATTAAGCTAGAATTATACGAATGACTATATTAATACTATGTACAGGAAATAGCTGCAGAAGCCAAATGGCAGAGGCGTTTCTTAATAATATGGAAGGAATTACAGCTTTTTCGGCTGGAACAAATCCTAGTAAACAAGTTCACCCTTTGGCTATTAAAGTTATGCTTGAAGAGGGCATAGACATTAGTAAAAATAAACCGAAGAATTCTAATGTTTTTGTAAATGATTCTTTTGATTATGTAATCACGGTTTGTGATAATGCCAAGGAAAGTTGCCCAATATTTACTGGAGATGTAAAAAAACAGATTCATATGGGTTTCGAAGATCCTGATGAAGTGAAAGGTAGTAGTGAGTTTATTCTTTCAGAATTTCGTAGAATTAGAGGTGAAATAAAAACGGCTTTTATAAAGTTTATTGATTTAAACAATTAGTATAAAAACAAAAAGAGGCAACCATTATGGCTACCTCTTTTTTTTATTTAATAAAACTAATTATTAATCTTCATTTTTAGCTTCTTCCTCTTCATATTTCTTTAGAAGTTCTTTTTGAACATCAGAAGGAACAGCCTTGTATTCATCATAACTCATTATAAAGTTACCACGGCCAGATGTTAGAGAGCTTAACGAAGTGCTATATCTATCCATTTCTGCAAGAGGCACTTTAGCGCTAATTTTCTGATAATGACCTTCAGCACCCATTCCCATAATTATGGCTCTACGACCTTGTAAATCAGTCATTACTGAACCCATCATTTCTTCAGGAACAAAAACTTCCACATCGTAAATTGGCTCCATAATTTTTGGCTTAGCATTTTTAAATGCAGTGCTAAAAGCATGTCGTCCTGCAAGCTTAAACGAAATTTCGTTTGAATCCACAGCGTGCATTTTACCATCATAAATATAAACTACAATATCGCGAGCGTAAGAGCCAGTAAGAGGTCCTTCTTCCATGCGTTCGTTAATACCTTTGAGAATTGCAGGAATAAAACGTGCATCAATAGCTCCACCAACGATACAGTTATGAAGCATTAGCTTGCCACCCCATTCTAAATTATACTCTTCAGTTTTACGAACATTAAGATCGCTAGGATGTGAGTATCCTTCAGTATATGGCTGAATTAGCATATATACTTCACCAAACTGACCAGAACCTCCTGATTGCTTTTTATGCTTATAATTTGCTTTTGCAGATTTTGTAATGGTTTCGCGATAAGGTATTTTAGGAGTTATAAAATCAAATTCAATTTTATGAATATTATCAAAAAACCACTTAGCTATATTAATATGTTGCTCACCCATTCCTGTAAGAATAAGTTGCTTCAATTCTCTAGAATAATTTACTCCAAATGATGGGTCAGAATTATGCATCTCGTGAAGCAATAATCCCATTTTTTCATCATCAGTTGAGTTCTTTGCTTTTATAGCTACAGAATATTTATGCGGAGGATAAACAATACGTTCAAGCTTAATATCTTTATGATCGGGATCAGAAAGAGTGTCGCTACTATGAACAGACTTAAGCTTTATGGCAGCTCCAATATCACCGGCCATAAGTTTGGTAACTTTATCACGAGTTTTGCCATTGCTAACTAATAGTTGTGAAAGTCGCTCTTTGCTGCCTTTACAAGTATTAATCATATCCATTCCTTCGGTAATTTCGCCACCATAAACTCTAAAATATGCTACTTCTCCAACATGAGGCTCAATTTCTGTCTTGAAAACAAATAAAGTTGGATTATCTTCTCGATTTGAATTATATTCTTTAGTACCATCTTTTGTCATACGAGGGCTACGCGCTGGTCGTGGAGCCGATAGTGCTATAAATTCAAGAATACGACCTGCACCAATACATTCTTTGGCAGAAGTTATAAATACAGGAAAATATTTGCGGTGTGCTATTCCTAAGCGAATTCCTTCGCGAAGTTGCTCAATAGTTAGAGTATCATTTTCAAAATAAATCTCCATTAGCTCTTCCGAACCTTCAGCAGCAGCTTCTATCAATAATTTTTGTAATTCTTCGGCTTTTTCCTTTTCTGAATCTGGAATATCAGTAATCTCAGCATCACCACCACCTTTTTGATATTTGATTTGCTTCATATAAACCAAATCAATTACCGTATCGAATTCAGTACCTTGGTTCACTGGGTATTGTGCTAGTGTAACTTTATCGCCATATGCATTTTGAAGTTGAGTAAGAGTTTCGTCAAATTTAGCTTTCTCGTGGTCAATTTGGTTTATTACAAATACTGTAGGTACATTTAAGCGAGAAGTATTTCTCCAGGCTAATTCTACCCCTACATTTAATCCTTCGTGAGCATCTACTACCAAAAGAGCAGTATCAACTACATTAAGTGCTGTAACAACCTCTCCCACATAAGATGCTGTACCAGGAGTATCAATTATATTTATTTTTTTGCCACCATATACTGTGTGCATTACTGTAGTTACAACTGAATTTTCTTTATCTAATTCTATATCACGATAATCAGAAACAGTGTTTTTTTCCTCAATACTTCCTCTTCGTTTTATACTTCCTCCTTCGAAAAGCATGGCTTCAGCCAATGTGGTCTTTCCTGATTTGGCCCCGCCAACAAGGGCGATATTTTTAATTTGATCTGATTGATAAATTTTCATATGTGTTTTTTTAAGTAATTTATATATATGTTATTTATGTGTTCTTTAAAAAAAATAAAAAATACAATATCTAAATTTGCTCTACGAAAATTTATAATAATATAATATCATGTAATTAGTATGTAAACTAATGTGGTTGATAATCGTATTATTGCAGTAAAAAAATAAACGTAGAAACACTGTATTGTGCTAGTGGCCTGTCATGTATCCTATGTGTTGTAATCAAAAACAGATATTAGTAACTCTGTGATTTATAAAACAGTTGTAAAATTAGCAAAAAAAATCCCAACATTAACAAAAATATTGGGACTTAATAATCTTTTTTCAATAATGATATTTTGCGTAATTACATCAATTCTGCCAAGGCTTTGCCGGCTAATCTACTTGCTCCAATTCTAAACCAAGTATTATTCATCCACTTTTCGCCAAGGGTATGCTCTAATACAAAAATATAATCTTTCGCTACATCAACTTCCGAAATGCCGCCCGCAGGTTTTATCCCTATCATTATGCCAGTTTTATCATAATGTGCCTTTATTACGTCAAGCATTACGATAAAAGCTTCTAGAGTTGCAGCGGGTTGAATTTTTCCTGTGGAGGTTTTAATGAAATCTGCTCCTGCAGCAATTGCAATTTCTGAAGCTAGGCGCACTTTATTCAAATCACCCAATTCTCCAGTTTCCAATATTACTTTTAAGTGAGCATTGCCACAAGCCTCTTTAATTTCTTTTACTTCCTTATAAATATAATCGTAATCACCTTCTAGAAATTTTCCTCTAGAGATTACCATATCTATTTCGTCGGCACCTTGCTCTACAGCATATTTTACCTCGGCAATGCGTACCTCTAGTGGAGATTGTCCGCTAGGAAATGCTCCCGCAACACAGGCTACATTAATTCCATAGTTTTTTAGTTGTGCTTTGGCCAATGCCGCAAAAGGAGGGTAAAAACATACTGCTGCTACATTTGGAATGTCAGTACCATTCTTCTTAAAACTCCTTGCTGCTTTGCATAATTCTCTAGCCTTTTTATCGGTATCGCTTCCTTCTAATGTGGTAAGGTCGATGCAGCTTAGAATAGTCTGTACTACTTGCCTATCGGTAAGTAATTTAGACCCTAAGTTTGTATAGTCTTTTATTCTATTATTTATATTCTGCTCTTCTAACTCTTCCAATTTCCAGTTCATATTCTTAGTCTTCTTGTTTAATTTTTTCTATGTCTTTACTATCTTTTCCTTCAACATTAGTTACTCCTCCCGATACTATAAATTTCATTGCATCGGTTGGTGATATGTCCAATGCCGTTATGTTTATGGCTGGTACAACATACAAATTCCCCATTATACTGTATGAGAATGGAATATATACGCTAACTAGACCAGCTCCTAATCCCATATTTGTTAGGTCATCTTGTGTTAGAAAGCCTATTTGGCTAGCCTCACTATCACGTACTAGCTTTACTAATACAGGTTTTGTAAATTTCTTTTTATTTCCAACAAAGGCTGATAATAAATCCTTTACAGAACTATATATTATCTTAATTATTGGGGTTTTATTAATCAATCTATTAAAAAAACCAAAAATTGGTGTTGTTACTATTTTTGAACCAATAAAACCGATTGCACTAACGCCTACAATTATTATTACTATACCTAATCCTGGTATTTCAAATGGAAAAATAGCATCTAACTCTTGGAATAAATAATACAAAACTAAAAATGTTGCCGCAATAGGCACAACAAATAATAAGCCTTGTCCAAAGTTTCTAATAAAAAAGCTCCATATAGATTTGCTTTTGGATTTCATTTCTTTTTATGTTTTTGATGAATTGCAAAGTTAACTAATAAATCAGTTGTTTATTTATTAGATTAATTAATTGTAGGTCAAACGCATCATATTATTCTATTGAAAGCTTGTTAGTAAAAATTAACACATAACGTTAAAACCATAATTTATTAATTGCAGATATATATATATCTTTGCAATTATTAAATGATAAAAATTAAACAGATTTTTTCAAGTACATATTAAACTATCAAATTATAAAACAGATGAAAAAAATAGGATTATTTTACTGGCCACTAAAAGGAAATGTAGAGGCTGTAGCAAAAAAAATTAAGGAACAATATGGTGATGCAGATATTGATATAATAGATTTAAGTAAAGCTGACCCTAAACATTTATTCCATTATGAGAATTTAATTATGGGCTGTTCTACTGTTGGGGCAGATTCTTGGGAGCATTATACCGATGATAACATCTGGTACCAATTTCTTCACAAAATGGAGGATGATAAGGTAGATCTTAATGGAAAAAAATTAGCAATTTATGGTCTAGGAGATCAGATGCGATACCCATATAATTTTGTCGATGGAATGGAGAGAGTGTTCACTCACCTAAATAATCATAATATTACTCAAATAGCTCAATGGCCAAACGAAGGTCTTACCTTTAAAGAGTCTGAAGCTCTACACAATAATATGTTTCGTGGCTTAGCAATAGACCTTGATAATGATGAGGACGAGGCTGATGCTAATGTTGCAAAATGGGTTGAAATGATTAATAAAGAGATTTAATCAGCCTATTATTATAAAATTTATAAAGACCATGTTTAACGATTGTTAAGTATGGTCTTTTTTTATTGCTATTTTTCAACTGAAATAGGTATTTATTAATTGTTTCCCTAGTCTTCAAAATGTTTGAAATTTAACACAATATTTTTTTATGTCTTTAGTGATATTATTCTGTTTCGAGTATATATGATGTAATCATCTTTATTACAGGTTACTATAATGTTAATATGCTTAGTTTATACTTGTTATATTTCTTAACAATATCCAAATTTCAACTATTAAAATAAGCTTAAAAGCTCTTTAATTTTAGAGTACATTTGCGCCAATATTTTAGAAATATTTTTATTAATACAAACCATAAATTTAAAGATTAAGATGGATAATTTATTTTATCTAATTCCAGCATCAGCATTAATAGGATTCGTTTTTATGTTCCTAAAGGCAGGTTGGGTTAGCAAACAAGAAGTTGGCACTGAAAAAATGGCCATAATCGCAAAAAATATTGCTGATGGCGCCATGGCGTTTTTAAAAGCAGAATACAAAGTACTATCGGTATTTGTATTAGCTGTGGCAATACTTTTAATATTTAAAGGAAATTCAGAAGCCAATTCAACAGGCTTTGTAGCATTATCATTTGTTGTGGGTGCATTAATGTCGGCATTAGCTGGTTTTATAGGTATGCGCATAGCAACAAAGGCTAACGTTAGAACTACTAACGCAGCTCAAACTTCACTTAATAAAGCTTTAGAGGTTGCATTCTCTGGAGGTGCTGTAATGGGTTTAGGTGTTGTTTCTTTAGGTGTATTTGGATTAAGTATGTTATTTATCCTTTATGCTGCAATGTACGATATTACAACTGCAAATGGTGTAACTATGGTACTTAATATTATCTCAGGTTTCTCATTAGGAGCTTCATCAATTGCATTATTTGCTCGTGTTGGTGGTGGTATTTATACTAAAGCTGCTGATGTTGGCGCTGACCTTGTTGGTAAGGTTGAGGCTGGTATTCCTGAAGATCATCCTTTGAACCCAGCTACTATTGCTGATAACGTTGGTGACAACGTAGGAGATGTTGCCGGTATGGGTGCTGACCTTTTCGAATCTTTCGTAGGTTCTATTATTGCAACCATGGTATTGGGAGCTGCTTTCTTTGTTCTTCCTTCTTTCGAAGGTTTTCAATTAGGAGCTGTATTCTTGCCTTTAGCACTTGCTGCTGCTGGTATTATTGTTTCTATCATTGGTACTTTCTTCGTGAAAGTTAAGGATGGTGGCAACCCACAAACTGCACTTAATATGGGCGAATTTCTTTCTGCTGGTATTATGATTGTAGTTTCTTATTTTATGATTGATGCTTTTTTACCTTCAGAATGGACTTTTAAAGGACATGAGTTTACATCAATAGGTGTATTTTATGCTACTATTGTTGGTCTTGTGGCTGGTCTTGGAGTTGGTAAAATTACAGAATATTATACAGGTACTGGTACTAAGCCAGTAATGTCAATCGTTAAGCAATCCGTAACTGGTCCTGCTACAACAATGATTGCTGGTTTAGGAGTTGGTATGATGTCAACAGCTATTCCAATTTTACTTATTGCTGCTGCAATTATCCTTTCTTTCCACTTTGCTGGTCTTTATGGTATTGCAATTGCTGCTGTGGGTATGCTTGCCAATACTGGTATCCAGTTGGCAGTTGATGCTTACGGTCCTATTTCTGATAATGCTGGTGGTATTGCCGAAATGGCTGAGCTTCCAAAAGAAGTTCGTGAACGTACTGATAAATTAGATGCTGTTGGTAATACAACTGCTGCTATTGGTAAAGGTTTTGCTATTGCTTCTGCTGCTCTTACAGCTTTGGCTTTATTCTCTGCTTTTATGCAACAGGCAAATATATCTACTATCGATATTTCTAAATCAACTGTAATGGCTGGTTTATTTGTTGGTGGTATGCTTCCTTTCGTATTCTCTGCTTTGGCAATGAATGCTGTTGGTCGTGCTGCTATGGCAATGATTGAAGAAGTTCGTCGCCAGTTTAGAGAGATTCCTGCTCTTAAAGATGCTTTGGCAGTAATGAGGAAATACGATTCAGATATGTCAAAAGCTACTCCTGAAGATCGTGCTATTTTTGACAAAGCTGATGGTGTAGCAGAATACGACAAATGTGTTGATATTTCTACTAAAGCGTCTATTAAAGAAATGGTTCTTCCTGGTATTCTTGCTATCGTAACTCCTGTATTAGTAGGTTTTGTTGGTGGCCCTGAAATGTTAGGTGGTTTATTAGCTGGTGTTACTGTTACAGGTGTACTTATGGCTATATTCCAGTCTAATGCTGGTGGTGCTTGGGAT
>JAGLDA010000075.1 GCA_023145955.1 Bacteroidales bacterium | reverse complement strand
AATTACCTATTAGTTAAATACTTAGATATATATGCGAAACTTCAATTATATATTAATGCTTAATATCAATTATCATTAAAATAAATTCCTTTGTTTTGGTTATATTTATTAATCTACTTTTGCAAATCTAATAATTAGAAATTATCATGGCAAATACAAAAGGATATAAAAGAATTGATGAGTTTGATGATGAAACAACAGAAAAACTCGCTTATCACTATAAAGAAATACTAGGACTATTGGGTGAAGACCCAAATAGAGAAGGTTTATTGGATACACCTATACGAGTTGCTAAAGCAATGCAATTTATGAATCAGGGGTATCATGGTGATGCTAAGGAGATTATACAGTCTGCAATGTTTACAGAGAACTATAAGCAGATGGTAATTGTAAAAGATATCGAATTATATTCCATGTGTGAGCATCATATGATTCCATTTATTGGTAAAGCTCATGTAGCTTATATACCTAATGGAAAAATTATGGGATTGAGCAAGGTAGCTAGAGTTGTAGAAGTTTTTGCCCGCCGTTTGCAAGTTCAAGAGCGACTTACTATGCAAATAAAAGAAGCAATAGATGAAGCTTTAAATCCACTGGGTGTTGCTGTAGTTATAGAGGCTAAGCACCTTTGTATGGCAATGCGTGGTATAGAGAAGCAAAGCTCGGTAACAACTACATCTGATTTTACAGGAGCTTTCCTTAATGACCCTAAAACTAGAGATGAATTCTTACATTTAATAGGTAAAAAACTATCTTAATTATAAAATAAACTTATTTTCAGTTTATTTTATAATTATTAACATATTGGATTATTTCAAATTATGCTTTATTTGTACTTTTGCTCAGAAATAGTAAAACAACTAAAAGTAAATAAATGAACCTTACAAATCAACCTCAGGCAAGACAAGCAGAATATAGTTACTCTGGTGCTTTAGCTAAAAATTTCATCTCGAATGTTTTTTCGTGGATGGGTATTGCTTTAGCTATAACAGCAGTTACAGCGTATTTCTTTGGCACAGATGAAGATCTGATTTCAATGTTATATACCGAAAATGGAATGTCGGGCTTAGGATGGGTAGTAATGTTTGCTCCTTTTGCAATTATTCTTATAATGAATTTTGGTTTCAATAAGCTATCATACTCTGCTTTGGTAGCAGTGTTTGGAATATACTCAATACTAATGGGGATGAGCCTTAGCTTTATACTATTAATATATACTTCAAGCTCAATATTTCAAACATTTATAGTAACCTCATTAATGTTTGTAGTGATGGCAGTGGTAGGTTATACTACCAAAACTGATCTTACCAAATTTGGCTCATTACTAATGATGGCCTTAGTAGGAATTATTATTGCTAGTGTTGTAAATATGTTCATGGGAAGCAGTACTATGGATTATATTATAAGCTTTGTGGGCGTATTAATATTTACTGGCCTTACAGCTTATGATGTTCAAAAGCTAAAAAGAATTGGTGCAGGCATTGATTTTCCTAGTGAACATGTAAATAAATTGGCAATTATGGGTGCGTTAAATTTATATTTAGACTTCATCAATTTATTCTTATTTTTGCTCCGTTTTATGGGCGATAGAAAATAGAGTTTATAATAGAATACACTAAAAAAACACTATGCCTTTATTTATATCTTTTTGTATTTATTTATATAGTATCAAAAAGAGCATAATAAAGGCATATTTAATTATTAATTAAAAAAAGACATTTAATGAAGGCATTTGTATTTCCCGGTCAGGGGGCACAGTATGTAGGTATGGGAAAAGATCTTTATGAGTCTTCGAGTAAGGCTAAAGATTTATTTGAAAAAGCAAATAAGATATTAGGATTTAGAATTACTGATATTATGTTTGATGGTACCGAAGAAGAACTTCGTCAAACAAAGGTTACCCAACCAGCAGTATTTTTACATAGCGTTATTTTGGCAAAAGTATTAGGTGATGAATTTAAACCAGATATGACTGCTGGTCATTCCTTGGGCGAATTTTCTGCTCTAGTAGCAGCAGGTGCAATGTCCTTTGAAGATGGACTTAAGCTAGTTTCAAAGCGAGCTTTGGCAATGCAGAAAGCTTGTGAAATTGAGCCTTCAACAATGGCTGCTATTATTGGTATGGAAGATACCGTAGTTGAGAAAACTATTTCAAAAATAAAAGGCGAAATCGTTGTAGCAGCAAATTATAATTGCCCAGGACAAATAGTAATATCAGGAAGTATTAAAGGTATTGATATTGCAGTTGAAAAATTGACTGAAGCTGGTGCTCGTAGAGCTATGAAGCTTAATGTGGGTGGTGCATTCCACTCTCCATTAATGGAACCTGCTAAGAAAGAATTAGCTGCGGCAATTGCCAAAACTAAATTTAGCTCTCCTATTTGTCCAATATATCAGAATGTAACTGCACAGTCGGTTAAAGATCCAGATATTATAAAAGAGAATTTAATTGCACAGCTAACAGCTCCTGTACGTTGGACTCAGATAATGAATAATATGATTGCTGGCGGTATGAACGAATATGTGGAGGTTGGACCAGGAAAGGTTCTTCAAGGTTTGCTTAAGAAAGTAAATAGAAAACTTAATACTTCTAGTGCAGCAATAGCAGAATAATGATTTTTTATAAGTTTTCTTTGCAAAGGAAACTATAAATATTTTACTATCGGTGCTTCATTTTTTGATGCACCTTTTTTTTTAATAAAAAGTAATATAAAAACAAATATAATATAACAAATGAAAAAACTGAATTTTATTTTGGTATTAATAGTCTTATTAGGACTAAATGCTTGCCAACAGAACGAATCTAAAGAAAAAAACATGAAAGATGTAACAAACATTCTTTTGCAAGAGTTTGATACTCCTTTTGGCGTACCACCTTTTGACAAAATAGTAAATGCTGATTATAAGCCTGCATTTAAAGTGGCCATTGCTGAGCTTCAGAGCGAAGTAGATGCAATTATTAATAATACTGATAAGCCAACTTTTGCTAATACTATTGTAGCTTTAGAGAGAAGTGGCTCTACTTTAGAAAAAGTAGAAGGTGTATTTGGTAATCTTATGTCGTGTAATACTAATGACGAAATGCAAGCCTTAGCACAAGAACTAAATCCTCAAGTTACTGCTGCTTACGATGAAATATCAATGAATAATGATTTGTTTAAGAAAGTGAAATCAGTTTATGATAATTGTGATCGCACAAATCTTACTCAAGAGCAGAAGACATTAATTAATGAAACATATAAAGGATTTGTACGTGGTGGTGCCAATCTAAATGATGAGCAAAAAGCTAAGTTAAAAGAAATTAATAAAGAGCTAGGTACCCTTTCTCTTAATTTTGGCACTAATATATTGAAAGAAACTAATAATTTTAAAATTGTTATTTCTGATGAAAATAAATTAAGTGGTTTGCCTCAGGGCGTTATTGATGCTGCAGCAATTACAGCTAAAGCAAAAGGTGAAGAAGGTAAATGGATGTTTACAGTTCAGAAATCATCAATGATACCAGTACTTTCTTATGCTGATGATCGTGAGCTTAGAAAAGAAATATATTTGGGATATACAACAAGAGGAGACCATAATGATAGTCTTGATAATAAAGAGAATGTAAGGAGTTTGGTAAATCTACGACTTGAAAAAGCTCAGTTGATGGGTTATAAAAATTGGGCTCATTTTATTCTTGAAGATAATATGGCTAAGACACCAGAAAAGGCTTATGAACTAATGTCGAATGTAGCTGAGAGAGCAATATCACGAGCTAAGGAAGAATTAGTTGACTTACAAAAAATGGCTGCTGCTGATAATATTGAAATTATGCCATGGGATTGGTGGTACTATACTGAGAAAATGCGTATGGCAAAATATAATTTAAGTGAAGAAGAATTGAAGCCATATTTTAAGTTGGAAACTGTACGTGATGGAATGTTTGAAGTTGCTGCCATATTATATGACTTGGATTTTAAATTAAATAAAGATATTCCTAAAATGGATCCATTGGCTGAGGCCTATGAAGTATATCGCAATGGTGAGTTAATATCTATTTTATATATGGATTATTATCCTCGTGCTAGCAAAAGAGTAGGAGCATGGATGACCTCTTATAGGAAACAACAGCGTACTGATGATGGTAAAAATATAATTCCAGTAGTATCATTAACTACAAATTTCACTCCTCCAACAGAGAGTGCTCCCGCATTGCTTAATCTTGATGAGGTTACAACTCTTTACCATGAATTTGGTCACGGATTACACGGTATGTTAAGTAATTGTGAGTATCATAGTTTATCAGGTACATCTGTATCAAGAGATTTTGTAGAGCTACCATCACAAATTATGGAAAACTGGGCATTGGAGCCAGAAGTGCTTAAAAACTACGCTAAACATTATGAAACTGGCGAAACTATTCCTGATGAATTAATTGCAAAAATGCAGAAGGCAGGCACTTTTAATAATGGTTTTGTAGTGAGCGAATTTGTAGCTGCTGGAGTGTTAGATATGGCATGGCACAAAATAGAAACTCCATTTACAGGTAATGTAAATGAGTTTGAAACTGCTGCCATGAAAGAGTTAGGGTTGATTGATGAAATAGTTGTTAGATATAGAAGTACATATTATTCTCATGTTTTTGCTGGAGGATATGCAGCAGGTTATTATGCATACTTATGGACAGCCGTACTTGATGCTGATGCTTATGGTGCTTTTCAAGAAACTTCTTTATACGATAAGGAAACAGCGGACTCATTTTATAAAAACATTCTTTCGGCTGGAGGTACAGACGATGTGGAAAATATGTGGAAAAAATTTAGAGGACGTGAGCCAAATATTGATTTCTACCTTAAACGCCAAGGTTTATAAGGCTTAGATATAGTAAATAGATGCTGCTTATTTTTTTATGCAGTAGTAAAAAAGAAATAGTTTGTATAGAAATATGCAAACTATTTCTTTTTGCAGTATAAAGTTTTCCTATTTTTGTATTTGAACATAAACCCAGAATTAATGCTAAAAAAAATATCTCTTTCTTCAAAAGTCCTATTAGGAGTTGTATTAGGTATACTATTAGGTTTCTTTTTTGGAGAACATGTATCTTGGTTTTCAATAATTGGTGATATATTCATTGGCTTATTACAAATGACGGTATTGCCATATATTATGTTTTCTTTAATTGTAAATATTGGTAGGCTATCATTTGAAACAGGAAAAAAGCTTGTAAAATATGGTTTGATATTCTTATTAATGCTTTTGGGAATAGGGCTATTATGGTTGGCAGTGCTGCCATTGGCTTTTCCTGAATGGGGAAGTGGTAGCTTTTATAGCAACGATTTTATAACAGAGGCCGTTCCTTTTAGTATAGTAGATTTATATATTCCTGCCAATCCTTTTGCTTCATTAAGTAATAATATAGTACCGGCGGTAGTGCTTTTTAGCATTTTTGTAGGCTTAGGTGTAATGAAATTGCCAAATAAGGAAGTGTTGTTGCGCCCTCTTGATGTGCTAAATGATGGTCTGAATCAAGTAAATAAAATGATAGTAAAAATAACTCCTATAGGTGTTTTTAGTATCGCTGCTGGTGTTGTAAGTCAGCTTACTTTGGATGATTTGAGCCGCTTGCAAGGTTATTTATTAGTGTATTTATTTGCAATAGTTGTTATCACTTTTATAGTTTTACCATACGTTATTTCTATTTTTACACCATTTTCTACACGTACCATTTTCAAGATTACACATTCTACATTAATTACAATTTTTGCTACGGGCAAAATAATAGTAGTATTTCCACAATTAATAGATGATATAAAGAGAATATTAGATTCTGAAAATGTAGGTACAGAGAGTGCTAAGGCTGAAGTAGATGTTATAATGCCTTTGGCGTATCCGTTTCCTAATCTGGGAACATTTATGATATTTATTTTTGTGCCTTTTGCAGCATGGTATTCTGGTCATGAACTTACACTTGATAGCTATCCTTTGTTTTTGAGCTCTACATTATTAAGTAGTTTTGTTGCTCCTATAACAGGTTTACCATTTAGTATCGATTTATTGGGTATTCCTCAAGAAACATTTCAGTTATTTGTGGTTTCAACAGTGCTTACTGATAGGGTGAGGGTTGTATTGGGAGCTTTCCATCTAATTACATTAACATTGCTTACATTATCGGCTACACAGGGGATTCTTAAATTTAGTTTAAAGAAGCTTATTAGTGCATTGATAGTTATTAGCTTAATAGGCACTGGTGGTATTTTGGGAATGAATAAAGTTCTTGAATGGAATATGTCTAGAATACCTACAAACTTGGAAATTCTTGATTCGTTTAAACTAATTAGCAACGAACAGCCTTATACTATTTTAAAGGAGTCAAAGCGAAATCCTAAGCGAAAATGGCGCAGAGAGAATTCTTTGAGTAGAATAAAACGTACTAAAACTCTTAGGGTTGGCTTTTATGATAATGCTATGCCATATAGTTATTATAATTCGGATTCTTTACTTGTGGGATTGGGAATTGATATATCGCATAAACTTGCTGAGGACTTGGGTGTTAGTATAGTATTTGTTCCCATAGAAAAAGGTGAATTAATAAAAGAACTTAAAAGTGATTATTTTGATATTGTTGTATCAGATATATTTCTTTCGAGTAATTATGCTGAACAAATTCAATTCTCAAAGCCATATTTAAAAGTATCTTTAGCTTTAGTTGTTAAAAAAGAAAATGAAAATTTTAATTCATTTGAAAATGCTTCTAATGTAGATACGTTTACTATTGCTTATTTTGAGAGAGGTGATATTGCTGAAGAGTATATCTCGTTTTTCAAGGGTGGAGGAGCTTATGCAATGCAAGACCTAAACGATTTCTTTGATCAATCAGTTTTGCCTGACTCAATAAAAATTGATGCCTATTTGACTAGTGCAGAACGTGCTAGTGCTCTTACCATTCTTAATGATGGTTATAAGGTTGTAAACCCTTTACCTGTTCACTTAAAAAATGCATTGGTATTTCCTGTTGCAAAGAGTGCTGTATGGAATAGGTATATCGATAATTGGATAGACTACCGACAACAAGATGGCACGATAGAAAAAATATATAAACAATGGATTTTGGGACAAGAGTATAAAAAGGAGAAGCCTATTTGGAATGTTTGGGATAATATTATTATTCCTAAGTATAATTCTACAAAGGATACATTACAATAAATTAGGTGTTCTTTTCTTAATAATAGGAGAGAACCCAAATATAGCACCTGCTAAACCTCCAATTATATGGGCAAATTGTGATATAGAATCAGATTCAAATGCCATAAAAACTTCTTTGCCAAGGTATAAAAGTAGAACAAGAATAAAAGTAAGGGGAATCTCATTTCCTTTGGAATTGGCAAAGGAAACAAGTATTATCATCATAAAAACAATTCCACTGGCTCCAATAAGTCCTGTACTAAAAAATAAATTGTTTAATAAGGCCGTAAAAAGTGCTGTTGCAGCCATCATTAATAAAAGAGTTTTGCTTCCATATTTTTCCTCAAGAATTGGCCCAATTAATAGCATAATAGATAAATTGCCAAATAGGTGAGCAAAACTTACATGCCCTAAAGTATAAGAGAATAAAGAAAAATACCAAGCCAAAGAGCTGAAGTTGAAATAAGGTGATAATGTAAA
>JAGLDA010000074.1 GCA_023145955.1 Bacteroidales bacterium | reverse complement strand
CTGAGAGTAATCATATTATTGCTGCCAACGAAGGTAATGCCATTGCTTTGGCTTCTGGCTATCATATGGCTAGTCGTAAAATCCCATTGGTATATATGCAAAATTCTGGTATAGGTAATGCTGTAAATCCGTTATTGTCGTTGACTAGCGAAATGGTTTATAGAATCCCAATGCTACTAATGATAGGTTGGCGAGGCGAGCCTGATACTAAGGATGAACCGCAGCATAGTGCTCAAGGTGAGCAAACAATTGCTTTATTAGAAGCAATAAAACTTCCATATATTATTCTTAGTGAAGATAGCGAAGAGGCTTTATTGCAGTTGAATATGGCAGTTTTGCAAATCGCACAGAGCTCTAGCCCTTTTGCTTTGGTGGTTAGGAAAGGTGTTTTTGAGAAATACACTATGACCTCTAGCGTTGAGCAGAAGTACGCTTTAAGCCGTGAGGAAGTTATTAAAGCTATTGTCGATTTACAGAATGGAAGCGAACTTATTGTTTCTACTACTGGAAAAACATCTCGAGAATTATTTGAATATAGAGAGCAGCTTGAACATAGTCATGATAGGGACTTCCTTACAGTTGGCTCAATGGGTCATGCCAGTCAAATAGCCCTTGGGATAGCTATTACAAAACCAAATAAGGAGGTTGTTTGCATTGATGGCGATGGCGCTTTGCTTATGCATATGGGCTCTATGGCTATTATTGGAAAGACCAATCCTAATAATCTTATTCATATAATTATAAATAATGGAGCTCACGAGTCGGTTGGAGGACAAGCTACAGTAGGTTTTGATATTGATATGCCACAAATAGCCAAATCTTGTGGTTATGCTTATGCAAATGTGGTTAGCGATATTGGTTCTCTGAAGAGTGCCTTTATTGATGCACGAAATAGTAATGGCCCCTCATTGATAGAAGTAAGGGTTAAAGTAGGCTCTAGAGCTGACCTTGGCAGACCTTCAATTCCACCATTGAGTAATAAGCGCAAATTTATGACTTTTATAAAAGAAGATTTATAATTTTTTATGACTCAGATAGTTATTAGTGATAATAGTAGGCAGGAATTATTTGATATTTTATCAGAGTATAGTACTGAGAATATTTTTTTGGTACATGGTAAAGGGTCTTATATTAAATCTGGTGCTTATGATTTTATAAGCCAATTATTTGAAAAAGATACTTTAACAAGTTTTTCTAACTTTGATGTAAATCCCAATATTGAAGATTTACGCAAGGGGGTTGAATTGTTCAATAAAAGGAATTATAAGCTTATTATTGCAATAGGCGGTGGTAGCGTGCTTGATATGGCAAAGCTTATTGGAGTAATGGCTAGCCAGTATAATGATATTGAGGGAATAATAAATGGTGATATTGCTTTTGACTCAAAAAATATTGATTTGTTGGCAATACCTACAACTGCTGGAACAGGGGCAGAGGCAACACATTTTGCTGTAGTATATATTAATAAAGTAAAGTATTCAGTAGCGCATAATGCTATCCTACCAAAATATGTTTATTTATCATCTGAGTTCACCATGTCAGCAAATAAAGAGGTTACAGCAACTACTGGTGCTGATGCATTGGCGCAGGCAATGGAATCGCAGTGGAGTATAAATGCTACTGCCGAATCTGAGGCATATTCTTTGAAAGCTTTTGAGCTAATTTGGAAAAATCTTGATGCTGCTGTAAATGATAATAATTGCGAGGCCAAAAGAAAAATGATGGAGGCTTCATTCTTGGCAGGAAAAGCCATAAATATAACTAAAACAACTGCCCCTCACGCTATTTCTTATTCTTTTACAAGTTATTATGGTATAGCGCATGGCCATGCTGTTGTACTTAGTTTGCCATTCTTTTTAAAATATAATATTGGTGTAACTAACCAAGATTGTACTCTTGAGAATGGTGTTAGTATTATTAAAAGCAGAATAGGGAAATTATTGAATATTATGCATGCTGATGAGAATTCTGCCCATGGAATATTGAGTGATTTTATTAGTGAGATAGGTCTTGAAATAAATTTATCTGATCTAATAGCAGATTTGGATAAAGAATTGATAATGCATAATATAAATTTGGAAAGGCTAAATAATAATCCCAGAAAGGTTAACCATAATACCATAAAACGGTTTCTGAATAAAGATAATTAATGAAAAATATATTACTTTATATCGATCCAGCATCTACAAGCGCTCTTCTGTATATTATTATTGCAGTATTAGCCACAGTGGGCTTTGCTTTGCGAGGTTTTTTTTATAAACTCAAGAGTTTTGTTTTAGGTAAAGGATTCAGTATTGATAATGACTTTGATAATTCAGATATTGTTTTTTATTCTGAAGGTAAGCAATATTGGAATGTTTTTCTTCCAGTTATTATTGCTCTGGAAAAGAAGGGTAGAGCTTGCGTATATTTATCTTCCGATAAAGAAGATCCAGGTTTGGTGTATTCGTCAAATCTATTACAAAGTAAATATATTGGCAATATAACAATGAGCTCAGTATATTTGAATAGACTAAAGGCCGTTTTTGTAGGTATGACTATGCCACAATTGGATGTGATGATGATTCGTCGCTCAAAAAATGTTAAGCATTATGGACATATTGTACATGCTCCAATAGATATATTTACCTATAGAAAATTTGCCTTCGACTATTTCGATTCTGTTTTTTGCTCTGGTAGCCATCAGATTAAAGGAAT
>JAGLDA010000073.1 GCA_023145955.1 Bacteroidales bacterium | reverse complement strand
GGAGAAGAATGTGGTGGCGAATGCGATGAAGATACATGGTCTTTAAACCATTTTTACATTCAAGGGGCTGGTTCTTTTGGTTTAACTAACGACGCATTGTTTTTGGATCTATTCCAGTCTATGGAAAATATTAGTGCAACTCACAATGATTATATTGGAATTATTGAACCACAATCTGAACTTACATTTGATTTCAAATTTGGAAATATAAATAATTTTGCTGATGACGTGTATTTTTATACCATTAATTGTGATGGTACTGAAAACCTAATCTACACTATTAACATAAGCAATTTTCATAATGATCTTAATTGGCATAAGTATAGTATTCCTATAGGAAGTTATGCTGGAGATAAGGTAAAAATAAGAGTAGAAGTAATGTCTATTGGTGAGTCAAGTTATTCTATTGCTATTGACAACTTTGGAATTGTGAATGACTATGATGTTAATTTAGGAAATGATACATTATTATGTTTCAGTGAATTATTAAGTATTAATACCAATGTTGAAAACGAAGAATTATATACATACTTATGGCAAGGACCAAATGTGTACGGAGACACAAATGCGAGTATAATTGCTACAACAGCTGGCATCTATTCTGTAGTAGTGTATGATGCTGTGGGATCTATTAGAACTGACAGTATTAACGTTCAGTATAGTCCAGAGATAACAACAAATTCAACCATTTCTGACACAAGTATTTGCTTAGGAGATACTACTATTATAAACTCTGAATTCTTTGGATCGTTTCCAATGATAGTAAATTGGAGAATAAATGAAGTTTATACTACAGATACTATTTCCAATTATTTAGAGAATAATTTCAGTCCGAACAACAATTCAATATATTCTATTGCATCTATTACTGATAGTTATGGCTGTATAATAAACAATGTTGATTCTGTAAATATTATTGTAAATCAACCACCTGTCATTTTACTAAGTGGTTTCAATTCAAATTATTGTTCAAATAACGATATTGATACAATAATTGCAAATCCCATTGGAGGAATATATAATGGTAATGTAAATAGTGAAGGAATACTAGACCCTTCATTACTAATGGAAGGAAATAACCAAATAACTTATACATATACTGATGGAAATAATTGCACAAATAGTGACACTATAAATATTAACAGCAATTATGCACCAACTGTATTGTTTAGTAGTAATATAAATTCTTCTTATTGTTTAAATAATGATTCCGTATCATTGTCGGCATCGCCTTATGGAGGCTCATTTAATGGAAGTGGCGTTTCTGATAGTATTATTCAGCTAGAATTTGTAAGCAATGGAATCCATTATTATTCATATACATATACCGATATAAATGCTTGTACAAATTCGGATAGTATAAGTATACAAATGAATGAATTACCAATTGTTAACATAGACACTTTGGCTAATGCTTGCCAAGATGAACCTTTCCATTTGATTGCTGGTAGCGGCAGTCCTTCTGGAGGTTATTATTTTGGAAATGGCGTAGTTAATAATAGCTTTTTTCCTACTAATGCAGGTGTAGGCTTACATGCGATAACTTATTATTATTCTGATATGAATGGCTGCGAAAATTCAGCTAGCACAAACATTAGAGTAGTTGGCACACCAGCTCCAGATTTCTATGTAAATCATAATATTTGCGAACCAGACACTACAACTATTAATTACTCCTCAACGGTAAGCTCTTCGGCAACTTTTGTATGGAATTTTGATAATGCAGTAGTCCTCTCGGGGGCTGGAGAAGGCCCTTACGAACTATACTGGGATACAGCAGGAGTAAAAACAATAAATATGACTGTGAACGATAGTGGTTGTGTAAACTCTAATTATAAAACTGTTAATGTGCATTCAATTCCAATAGTATCATTTTCAGCAAATATAAATAGCGCATACTGTATGTATAGCGACTCCATAATTCTTCAATCTACTCCATCGGGTGGACAATATACAGGAAATGGAATTACTAATAATATATTATATCTAAATGCATTAGAACCAAATATATACTCTTATACATATTCATATAGTGATAGTTATGGTTGCTTAGGCAGCGACACAATTGCTATATCAATAAATCCTCTTCCTAATGTATATATTGAAAGCTTAACTGACGCTTGTGAAAATCAAACTACAGTTGATTTAACTTCAGGATTTCCTGCTGGTGGTAGTTATTCTGGAAATGCTGTATCATCAAGTTCTTCTGAATTTTACCCAATAGTAGCAGGCATTGGCAATCATAATATAGCCTATACATATACCGATACAAATGGCTGCCAAAATTCAGATACTAATAGCTTAAAAGTTGTATCATTACCTTCAGCAGAGTTCTTTGTGAGCAACAACTATTGCACATCTGATACTGCATATATTAACTATACAGGGATGGCAAGTTCTACTGCCGAATTCGAATGGTTTTTTGATAATGCAAATCATATTTTTGGAACAAACAATGGTCCTTTTGAAGTAGTATGGGATACTATTGGAAATAAAACCATAAATGTAATGGTTACTGACAGTGGTTGCACAAATGCAAGTTTTGAAACAACTGTTGTAAACTCCTATCCTACTGTAGCATTTGCATCTAGTATTAATGATTCATATTGCAATAATTCGGACTCCCTAGAACTGGAGGCAACTCCAATAGGAGGACAATATTCAGGAAATGGATTAAGTAATAGCGTATTGTATTTTGACTCAATAAATACAGGCACTCACCAATATTCTTATACTTATACTGATAATAATGGATGTTCTGCTTCAGCATTTATTGATATTACAATAAATCCGCTACCTACAGTTACAGTAAGCAACTTTGGTAATGTTTGCGAAAATCAATCATCAACTATTTTAACTGGCGGAATACCATCAGGAGGTAATTATTATGGAGATGCTGTATCTTCAAGCACTTCTGAGTTTTATCCTATAATTGCAGGTGTTGGTACCAGAAGTATAGAATATAATTATACCGACTCAAATGGCTGTATAGGCAGTGATACTGCAACAATAGAAGTAATTTCTATGCCAATAGCTAATTTTACTGTTGATGCAAATATTTGCAAATCCGATACTGCCATTGTGAATAATTATTCAACAGCAGGAATAGATGCCATTTATAATTGGACATTCAATAGTGCAAACATTATATCAGGCATGGGCGAAGGTCCTTATGAGTTATCCTGGAATAATGCTGGAGTAAAAGGCATTTCATTAAGCATAAGTGATAGTGGATGTACATCCACCCTATTTCAAAATTTCACTAGTGTAATGGAAGCTATTTCTAATATAAGTATAATAGGAAGCGACTCCGCTTGTTATGGCGAAGATATAATACTATTTACTAATAGTGGAGTGGCAAACACATTCAATTGGAATGATGTATCAGGAGCTATAACATCTACTCAAGATACGATGTCTTATTTTGTAGCTTTACAATCAGGCCTTTATTTTGTAGAAAACACAAATTCTAATGGCTGCACAGCAATATCAGACACAATTAGTGTAACAATTAATCCAGAAATAAATAGCAATTTTACAATCCCTTCTATAACTTGCACTAACGATATGGTAAATATTAATTACGCTGGCACTTCTGGCATATCAGCAGCATATAATTGGGATTTCGATTCCGGAAATATTGCCTCAGGATCTAATTCTGGCCCATATAATATTATTTGGAATACTGATGGGATAAAGAATGTTAGCCTATTTGTTGAAGAAAACAATTGTTTCTCTGACGTAACAGAAAAGTCAATTGAAATACAAACTACTCCAGCAACTATAATTGCTTTAGGCAATACAAGCTTTTGCGAAGGTAGTAGTGTTACCTTATCAGCAAACACCGGCCCATATACATACGAATGGTTTAAAAACGGGATAACTACTTCTAATACACAGGCTCTTTACCAAGCAAACGAAGAAGGTTCGTACACTGTGCATGTAACAAATTTAAATACTAATTGTTCAAGCATATCAGACTCGGTAGCGGTGATAGTAAACACTACAGATTTCAATATTGCTTTTGTAGCAAATCAAACAACATTTAATACTCCTCCTTTCTTGGCCAGTTTTACAAATCAGACTTCTAATGCCAATGATTATTATTGGATGTGGACATTTGGTGATGGCAACACTTCCACATTTATAAATCCAAATCATCAATACAACTATGATGGGGACTATACCGTTGAGCTAATTGCAAAAAATGTGAATACAGGTTGTTTTGACACTCTTATAAAGAACGATTATATTTCATGTAATGGTGGTAGCGCTAACCCTTGCGACTTAGACGCTAGTTTCGATAATATTGGCGGAAATGAAGTATGTCCAAATGATAGTGTTAAGCTATTTGCAAACGATCATACCTCAGGTGTAACTTATCAATGGCTACGTGATGGAATTTTAATTTCAGGAGCTTCCGATTCTGTTTATTTTGCAAGTTTACCTGGTTTATATCAGCTAATGATTGCAGATGCTACTTGTACAGAATTTTCGCAACCATTTGCACTTAATCAGCTGACAACAGTTACTCCTAGCATCCTTACTAATGGAGATATACAACCTTGTACTAATGACAGTATGGAACTTTATGTTTCCACTTCTTTCAGCTCGTATCAATGGTCAAATGGAAGCAACTCTCAGAGTATTTATATTAATACTTCTGGAAGCTACATTATAACTGTTACTGACAATAATGGATGTAATTCTAGTTCTGATCCATATGTAGTAAACGCATCCTTATTGCAAGTGCCTAATATCTGTATTGTAGGAATTGATTCTATATCAAATCATAATCGCATTGTTTGGGAAAGAACAAATAATAATATGATTGACAGTTTCAGAATTTACAGAGAATCTACTGTATCAGGAGTATACGACTTAATAGGAAGCCAAGACTTCTCAACTCTAAGTGTTTTTGAAGATGTAAACTCTATTCCTGCTCAAAGAGCATATAGATACCGCATAACGGCAGTTGATACTTGTGGCATGGAAACTGCTCCTAGCCCAATACACAAAACATTACACTTGACTATTAATGCAGGCTTGGGTGGAGTTTGGAACCTAATATGGACAAATTATGAAGGATTTAATTTTGGTTCGTATAAGATATATCGCAGCTCTGACAGTACAGACATGCAACTCCTTACTCAAATTCAGAGTAATTTAACTTCCTATACGGACTTAAATCCTCCAACAGGTAATGTTTATTATCAAATTGAGATTATGTCTCCAAACCCTTGTTATCCTGATTCAATATTTACTAAGGTGAATACAAACTATAATTCGTCGAGGTCGAATACTGCAAACACAGCACATGCGACTAATACTAGTTTATTTAGTCATCAGAATAGCGATATTCCTATAACTATTTTCCCAAATCCAAATAATGGAATATTTACATTAGAAATTGGAGACATTGGAAATAGTGACTTACAATTAAGTATCATAAACACTATTGGGTCAGAAGTTTATAATAGCAAATTTAGTGTATATGGCAAAACTGCTAAACAAATAGACTTAAAAGGACTTGCTAGAGGTGTATACTTTATACGCTTAAAAACTTCAAAAGGAATAGTTTATAGAGGTAAGGTGATTATTAATTAAACTAATTGTCGTTTAGTTAGTAAATAAAAAAGTGAAGAATGAAATAAATAATTTCGTTCTTCACTTTTATTTTTTCAATATCAAAAAATCATATCTTTGCTCAGCAAATGACATCAAAAAAACTAAATATCTTATTTCTCCCTGCATGGTATCCCAACCGTAGCGATGCAATGTTTGGCCTTTTCGTAAAAAATCATGCGTTATCAATACTTCCCCATTGCAATGTATCAGTTATATATGTACAAGCTTGCAATAATAATAAAGAAACATACGAAATAGAAACAAATGATAATGAAGGAATTTACGAGATAATTATTTATTTCAGGAAAAGTAACATTCCATTTTTGGGAGCATTAATAAATATTTACAGAACACTTTTCTCATATAAAAGAGCGTGGAAATTACTTATTGAAAAAAGGTATAAACCTGACATAAACCATGTACATATATTAACACGTGCAGGCGTTATTGCATTTATACTTAATCTGTTTTATAAAATCCCCTATGTTATTACCGAACATTGGTCTAGATATTATAGTTTCAACAATACTTATAAAGGCTTTCTAAGGAAATTAATTACAAAAAATGTAGTTAAAAAAGCAGCAGCGATGAGCACGGTATCCAACTCACTAAAGAAAGCCATGAATGATGCTGGCCTTCAAAATGATAACTGGAGCATTATTCCAAATTCTATTGATACATCTCTTTTTATTCCTTCCAAAGCGGAGCTTAAATCAGATACCATTCGTATTTTTCACATTTCATGCTTTGAAGATAAGTCGAAGAATGTAAGTGGAATTATTAGAGCATTTGCCACTGCCATAGAAAGCAATAATAATATGGAGTTAGTAATGGTTGGTATAGGTCAGGATTATAATAAAGCTATTAATTTGACGGAAGAATTACATCTAAAAGATAAAGTAGAATTTACTGGAGAATTATCTCCCAAAGAAGTAATACAAAAAATAGATACCTGCAATTTCCAAGTACTTTTTAGCAATTACGAAACCTTTTCTATAGTAATAGCAGAAAGCTTATCGGCAGGCAAACCTGTAATAGCAACCAATGCAGGAGCAATACCCGAAGTTCTTCCTAAAGAATATGGGATTTTTGTTGAGCCAAAAGATGAAGAAGGCCTTTCGGAGGCAATTCTTAAAATGGCCAAAACACATAGCAATTATAATAGTGATGCTATGCGCAGGTATGCAATTAATAATTATGATAAAATAAAGGTAGGAAATCTAATCTTAGAATTTTACTCTGAAGCACAAAATAGAATAAATTCTAATTAGTAAAACATTTCCATACAAGAGTATTTATATAGTTAATCGTTTATACATCATTACTGTATTCTCCAATCCATAATACAAGGCATCAGAAATAAGAGCATGACCAATGGAAACTTCCACAAGGCCAGGAATATTATTAACAAAATATTCAAGATTTTCAAGATTAAGATCATGACCAGCATTAAGCCCTAACCCAAGCTCCTGAGCAGCCTGAGCCGCACGAATAAAAGGAGCAATAGCCTTTTCCTTATTAATTGGATAATCGGTAGCATAACTTTCGGTATAAAGCTCTACCCTATCAGCACCTGTTTCCTTAGCATGGAAAACCATTTCTGGATTCGCATCCACAAAAATAGAAGTGCGTATTCCAGCATCCTTCAATTTTGCTATAGTATCTTGTAGAAAAGATTTATTTTTAATTGTATCCCATCCTGCATTTGAAGTAATAGCATCAGGAGCATCAGGAACTAAAGTGGCTTGTGCGGGTATTACATCTAGCACAAGTTTCATAAACTTTTCTATGGGATTACCTTCGATATTGAACTCTGTAGATATCTTTTTATGCAAATCGTACACATCGGCATAGGTAATATGACGCTCATCAGGGCGTGGATGTACAGTTATCCCTTCGGCTCCAAATCGCTCACAATCAAGTGCTACATTAAGCAAATTTGGCAAATCACCTCCTCTAGCATTTCTTAGAGTAGCAATTTTATTTATATTTACACTTAGCTTTGTCATAAATCGTATATTTGCTTACAAATGTACAATAATTATTTTTTGCTTTTCTTTTATTAAGCAAATAAAAAATTATTGGGAATTCAATGTTTTAATGAATATTTTGTAATTTTTTTTCAAAATATTTATTACTAGAAACATAAAAATGTACAATAATTATTTTTCGCTTTTCTTTTTTAAAGTGAATAAAAAGAAAATAATTTTGATTTTAGACGATTTATTTATTCATATTTGCATTAATAAATAATAAAACCAATTATGCTTGCGAAAGATCTCATTTCTGGAACAATTTCTCCATTATTATTATCAGATACTGCTAATAAAGCTATGGATTTAATGGAGGAGTTTAAAATTTCGCACTTACCAGTAGTTAGTTCTTATAATACAAATAACAAAACTTTATTGGGGTTAATTTCTGAAGAAAGCCTTTTAAATATAGAAAATCCTAGTACAACACTTGATAATATTAGTAACATACTTACATCTCATTTTATTTTAGAAAATCAACATATCTATGATGCAATTTTCTCAATGGGAACTCATAAGCTATCGGTAATCCCTGTTATTACCAATAGCCATCAGTATATTGGAAGTATAAATACTAAATCAGTTATTAAGTTTCTTAATAAATTTACTGCTATAAACGAAGCTGGAGGAATAATAGTAATGGAGATGAATAAACATGACTATAGTCTGTCTCATATTGCTCAAATTGTAGAATCACAAGATTCCAAAATATATAATTCATACGTTTCATATATTAGTAACATTGATAAAATTGAAGTAACTATTAAAATAAATACTGAAAATACTGATGCTGTAGTTCAATCATTAGAAAGGTATAACTATATAATTAAATATACCTTTAATAATACAATTGAGTCCATATCTAAAGTTGAAGAAAATTACGAATCACTTATGAACTATTTAAACATCTAAACTAACAATCTGTGATTTTTGTAATGAAAAAGATCTTTCTTATATTAATACTACTATTCTCAATAGTAGCCCTAAAAGCACAATATGTGATTATTGGTGATATAAAGATTAGTGGCAATTCAACAACCAAGAATAGTTTTATCCTTAGAGAATTAGTATTTGAAAAAGGAGATACTATTAGTAAGCAAGACTATCAGGAAGCCATAACATCAAGCACCAATAACATAATAAACACTAGCTTATTCACAGAGGTTAACATAAATACAAGCACTATTGACAAACATGTAACTATTGAGGTAGTGGTACAAGAAAGATGGTATCTATGGCCAATTCCGCAGCTTACTATCGATGAGCGAAACTTTAATACGTGGCTAGAGAATCCTAACCTATCAAGAGCAAGCGCAGGGGTTTTTCTTACTCACAACAATATGCGTGGTCGTGGTGAGGTATTAAAGGTATTATTAATGCTTGGCTATAATCAAAAAATAGGTTTATCGTATGAGATGCCATACTTGAATAAAAAGAAAACTTTTGGCATGGGATTTCATAGTGTTTATACACTCAAGCATGAAGTAAATGCTATTACGGAATACGACAAG
Organism: Bacteroidales bacterium; assembly: GCA_023145955.1. Classification (GTDB taxonomy): domain Bacteria; phylum Bacteroidota; class Bacteroidia; order Bacteroidales; family UBA1556; genus UBA6267. The sequence continues at coordinate 2,813 of JAGLDA010000073.1, read as the reverse complement.
CAAGTTTTCCTTAAAACAGATAACACTCCTATTCAGCGAGATTGGATTACTTCTCTACAGTTTATTTACCGTCCTAAATATTACTTACATAATAAGCTACAAATTAATTACCATAAATGGGAATTTGCAGATTCGTTAATTGCATATAACCCATATTACTCTCCCGATTCTACAAAATCGACAGAATATTTTGGCATTCATTATAAACTTAAGCTTGACCATAGAGATTATAAACCTTATCCTTTAACAGGTTACTATACTGATTTAGTATTGAATAAAACTGGACTTGGGCTTTTCGATAGTGGTATAAATACATTCTCTATTAAATCTACATCTCGTAAATACTTCCATATTCATAATCGTTTTTATGGTGCAATAGGATTAATTGCCAAGAAAAGCTGGGGAGGATTTCAGCCATATATGATTGAACGTGGGCTTGGCTATGGCAGAGACTACATTAGGGGATATGAGTATTATATTATTGATGGTCAAGATTATATTGTTGCAAAATCAAATATTAAATTTGCTCTTATTCCAAAGAAAACATTCAATATTAACTTTATCTCCTCAAAAAAGTTTAATACTATACCCATATCTATTTATCTAAATATTTTTGCTGATGCTGGCTATGTAAATAACAAACAAATATTTAGCCCAACAAATATGCTCCCAAATGATTTTCAATATTCAGGAGGATTGGGATTAGATTTATCAACATACTATGATGCCGTAGCTAGAGTGGAATGGGCAATTAATGCTATGGGCGAATCAAGGGTATATTTGCATTTTATTGCGCCTATATAATATAAGTTTCTACACTCCACCTTACTATCTTCCTTTTACTTAAAAACACTTTTCAATAAAGCAAAACTTAATAAAACATATAGTTAATAGCGTTGTTAATAATCAATAATAATTCTACCTCTTATCTATTCAAAATAAAGATATTTTCGCTTATAGTAATTAATTTATATATTCGAACATAAAACACTCATATCACGTTGAGACATACAATATTAATAACAGTATTTATTATCGGATTTTTATCCGTATTAGCGCAAAAAACTAAACATAGTAGCAAGGCTAATGATTATTACATAGACAATTGGACTAAAAATCTGAATGACCTATTGAAAAACGATAGCAACTCTTTAATAAATGATGCTAAGTATAATGAAGATAATTTACTAGCAATATCTGAATTTCATTATGAGAAATACATTGGCAAAATAAACTCAGACATAGAATTCAAGTATAACTCACGAGCAGGAGCAATATTAACTAATTACATTAGCAATGGAAGAAAAACCGCAAAAATTCTTGCCTATTCTAGTTATTTAGGAAAAAGTTTTGATAAGGAAATTGTATCATTGGATCTTCCTAAAGCACTTAAATACTTACCATTTGCACTAAGTGCAATGAACAATATGGCATTGGGTGAAACTGGTGCTGCTGGTTTATGGCAACTCCGCTACTCTGCAGCACGTATGGTGGGGCTTAATATTGACTCTTACGTTGATGAAAGAAAAAACATAGATAAATCTACAAAGGCAGCGCTTAGCGAAATTAAGCATTTGTATAGTTTATATAAAGATTGGGACTTGGCACTTGCTGCCTATAGTTGTGGAGCTAGCATAGTAAATAAGAGCATCAGGCGAGCTAATAATCAAATGAATTATGATAGCATCTATCATTTACTTCCAGAATTTGGACGCGATATAGTTCCTAGCCTTACGGCATCTATTATTCTTCACAAATACGCTGATAGTCTTGGTATTTGTAATGACAACTCTAGCTTTGCCATAGCAACCGATACTTTAGAAATATCTAAACGACTACATTTTGTACAACTTAATGAAGTATTGGGTATTTCGTTGGACACTTTGCACTTTCTTAATCCCGAATACAAACACGATATTGTACCTGCTGTTAGTGAGTTATATATGCTCCTTATCCCAAAAGGATATTTGGCCAGCTTTAATAAATATGAAGATTCTATTTATTCATATAACGACTCTGTTCTTTTTGCCATTAGTAAACCTGTAATTCTACCGCCAGCATCAAAAAGTAGGCATTATGCAAAATATGAACCTGAGCAAATTCCTGATGGTAGCGCAATTATTTATTATACTATAAAATCAGGAGATAATCTTGGATATATATCCGAGTGGTTTGATATAAAAGTACGTCAGATTGAAGACTGGAATAATATTTACGATCCTCGCAGAATACGTGCTGGCAAAAAGCTAAAAATATATGTAGATAAGGATAAAGAGAGCTATTATAAAAAATTGGATACAATGAGCTTTTCTGAAAAGCAAAAACGAGAAGGTAAAACTGTAGCTCCAAAAGCAAAAAAAGTGGTAGAGCCACTTGGTAAAGACTGGTTTTATCATACTGTGAAATCTGGAGAATCTCCTTACGTTATTGCCAAAAAGTATGATGGAGTAAGCCCTGAAGATATTTTGCGTTGGAATAATATTACAAACGCTAGAAGTATTCAAATTGGACAAAAATTAAAGATAAAGAAGAAATGATAAAACCAATAAAAACGGTATTCTTTTTTATTATTGTAGGATTTTTTCTTGCAATAAGTATGCTATTATTACCAGATGATGGAATAGAATACCTTGGTTTTAAAATTCATATGCCTACATTTGAGGATATGCTTAGCAAAGATAGCACTAGCTATGCTGACATATCTGATATAACAAAAAATATAGACAATATTGATTCGCTATTAGATATAACTCAAATAAGCGATATTGCAAAAACTGATAGTTCTAGCATTGATAGTAATATTATTGATAGTA